>JAYVST010000519.1:0-6444 GCA_043775255.1 Burkholderiales bacterium | reverse complement strand
CCCATAGCCGGGCTATGGGACTGCGAATGCGGCAAAAACTGTCCTCGCTGGGGCCGATTTTCGCTTTCGACGCCCCAAGTCCGACAGGCTGCTAGCGCCAATCGCCGCGCATGGCAAGGGTCAGGGCCTGCAGGCCTTCAGACGTGACCGACTGCGGCACCTGTTCTTCGCCGACGCTCAATGCGATCGGCGAGAAGATGCCGCGCCTGAACGGCCTGCTCATGGCCCGCCCGTCGCGGCGGCTGAAAAACGAACCCCACAGACCGGACAGCGCCATCGGCACCACCGGCACCGGCGTGCGCAGGACGATGCGCAGCACGCCGCCGCGAAACGGATACATCTCGCCGGTGTCGGTGATACGCCCTTCCGGGAAAATCGCGACCAGTTCGCCGACCTTGAGAGCACCGGCGATTTCGTCATAAGCCTTTTCAAGCAGGGCGGGATCCTGCTTGGCCGAGGCGATCGGAATCGCGCGCCCGGTGCGAAACACGAAGGACAGCACCGGTACCTTGAAAATGTTGTGATCCATAACGAAGCGGATCGGGCGCGGGCAAGCCGCCGCGATCACCAGCGCATCGACAAAGCTGACGTGGTTGCACGTGATCAGGGCCGGCCCTTCCTCGGGAATGTTCAGAAGCCCGCTCTTGCGCAGCCGGTAGACGCTGTGGATCAAGAGCCAGCACAGGAAGCGCATCAGGAATTCAGGCACCAGCGTGTAAATGTAGACGGCCACGCAGGCGTTGAGAATCGCGGTCACCAGGAACAGTTGCGGAATGGTGAAATTGTGCGAAAGCAGCACGGCGGCCAGGCTGCTGGCGCCGATCATGAACAGAGCGTTGAGGATATTGTTGGCGGCGATGATGCGGGCGCGATGGGAGTTTCCGGTTCTGGTCTGGATCAGCGCATAGAGCGGCACCGAATAAAAGCCGCCGAACATTGCGAGGAGAAACAGATCGGCTAAGACCCGCCAGTTGGCAAGCGCGCCCAGAAACGCGCCAATCCCGGCCGCGCTCGACGGTTGCATCGCGTGGGTGGTGAAATACAGGTCGAGGGCGAAGATGGTCATGCCGATCGAGCCGAACGGCACCAGCCCGATTTCGACCTTGTGGCCGGACATCCGCTCGCACAGGAGGGATCCGGTGCCGATGCCGACGGAAAACACGCCCAGCAACAGCGTGACCACGTTTTCGTTTCCGCCCAGGACATCCTTGGCGAACGGTGAAAACGAGGTCAGGAAGGTGGCGCCAAAAAACCAGAGCCACGAAATGCCGAGCATGGACAGGAACACCGCGCGGTTGCCGCGGGCAATGCGCAGATTGGCGATGGTTTCCGAGAACAGGTTCCAGTTGATCCTCAAGTGCGCATCGCTGGGCGGCGATTCCGGCACCCCCCCCGCCACCAGCCGGCCCGCCACGGCCAGCACGACACAGGCCGCAGCCACCAGCTGCGGGCCGCTGCCGGGAATCGCCGCCAGCGCGCCGCCGGCCATGGTGCCCAGCAGGATCGCGACAAAGGTCCCCATTTCGACCAGGCCGTTGCCGCCCACCAATTCGTCGGCGCGCAAGTGTTGGGGGAGGTACGAGAACTTGACCGGACCGAACAGGGTCGAGTGCAGACCCATGAGAAATGTCGCCAGATAAAGAATGGCAACGGAGTGCAGGACGAAGCCCGCCGCCGCCAGCAGCATGATGGCGATTTCCAGGTTCTTGATCCAGCGGATCAAGAAGGACTTTTCGAACTTGTCGGCCAGTTGCCCGGCGGTGGCGGAGAAAAGCAGGAACGGCGCGATGAATACCGCGCCAATCATGTACGCCGCGATTTTGGGATCGCCGCCGCCGAAACTGGCTGCCTGAAACGTCACAAGAATCGTGAAGGCGAACTTGAACACATTGTCGTTTCCCGCGCCCAGGAACTGGGTCCAGAAGAACGGGCCGAAACGACGCTGGCGCAACAGGGCGAACTGGCCTTCTTTTTTGGGTTCGCTTGGCATGCCTGGCTCTATCGGATTCGCCGCGCGCGAAGGCGGCACGTCACGCGTCATGCGATGCGCCGCCTGGCCGCGCCACGCGGACAGGACAAGTCGCGCACCTCGCTACTGCCGGATCGCGCACCAGAGAAGAAAATTTCCGGTCGCGCGCTCCCACCGACGCGGCCGGTCCGGCAGCTCGCGCGCGGCGTCAAGCCGGCCAGTTCTTGATATAGCCCTTGAGCATGCGGTTTTCGAACGCCTGCTCCTCCAGTACCGCGCGCGCCACGTCGTGGAACGAAATCACGCCCAGCAACATGTCGCCGTCCATCACCGGCATGTAGCGCTGATGGCTTTCGATCATCACCGAGCGCAGTTCATCGACTTCCATTTCCGGCTTGGCAATCGCCGGGGCTGCATTCATCACCTCGGAAACGAGAATCTGCGACATGGTCGGTGTCGGACCGACACGATTCTCCTGCTGGCGCTGCGCCAGCACCTTGATGATTTCGCGGAATGTCAGCATGCCCGCCAGCTTGCCCGCTGCCATTACCACCACCGACCCGATATCGTGATCGGCCATGCTGATGACGGCATCGGCCAGCGTCGTTGTCGGGTTCACCGTGTACAGGGTGCTACCCTTGATGCGCAGGATTTCCTTGACTTGCATGGCTCACCTCCCTTGGTGCGTTGTGCGATCCATCCCGCTTGTCCTGTCGACCCGCCGTCCGCCGACGCCTCTGCGCCGCCGCTTGGCGCATCGCTCAGTCCTGCGTCCACGCACGATACCCGATGCCGCTGGCCTGCGCTTCGCGCGCGGCCGACTGCGCGCGCTCGATCAGGTCATCGACACTGGAAATCATCGAATCTAAGGTCGCCACGCCGAGGCTGACGGCGAGTTGCTGCTCGGCAATGCTTTTCTGGATTCGTGCCGCCGCCTTGTCCGCATATTCGGTCTGCGTATCGATGCAAATCACCATGAATCGCGTCTCGGCGGTGCGACACACCACGTCCTGCATGCGTGCCGTATCGCGCAATGCACGGGCCACCGCCGCGGGGTTGTCGCCGCAGTCCACCGCGATCACCGACAGAGCACCCGCGCGTCGCCTGGCTGCGGCCCATTCGCTTTCCAGCCGGGTACGAAAATAGCGCGCATTCGGCAATCCGGTTTCCGCATCGATGGCCGCATTCTGCAGAAGATATCGGTACACATCGGCCAGTTCCGACGCGAAACGCACCGCGATTGCCTGCGCCGGCGCGTTCAGGTCGAACGAAAATTCCGCCTTCAGCGCGCGCCCCAGATGGAGTCCCCATTCCTGGGTATGCCGTGCTACGTCAGTGCACAGCCCAGCAAACTCGCCCGGCGCCAGGCCGATACGCGCAGCGCGCAGCAGGACATCCTGCAGGCTGGTTTCCGGGTACGGCGTGGCAAGGCCGGCAAGCGATTCGCCCAAGCGGACCACTTGTGCCACCATGTCCGGCCGCGCGCCGGACAATGGCGCGTCCGGAACCACGACAGCATGACGGTCGAGCGCGGCGATCAATTCCGGACCGGGCCCCCAGGCAGGCGGCGCCTGGCGCCAGGCCGGAGTTGAATTGAGCCAGGCGGCAAGAAACATTTCTTCGCCCTTCGGCAAGGATATCCGGCTGGCGATGGCTTGCGCGGCAATCGCGCCCAGAATGGCGGAGCCGGTCGCATCGGCACCCGCATCCTCCAGCAGCAGGCCGGCGGTGACCTGCTGGACGAATCTGAGGCCGAACAGCGGAAAAAGATCGTCCAGTTCGATGCCGGAGCGACGCCCCAGTCCGGGCATCGATATCGTGGCCAGAAGCCGAGCCGAGAAAGCGGCATCCGCAAGCAACAGGGACTTGAGTGCTGCGTCAACCTCCACTGCGCCGGAATTGAGAGCGAGGATGTCGCGGGCTGCGGAGGAAGTCATGCGCGCTTTGTTTGCGAAAAGAACCGAGACGTATGATTTTGTCATACTTGGCGCTGGAAAAGTCCGCTCATTGCGCAGCCTCGGCGCCGCCTGGCGCCGCCTGGCGCCGCCTTGATGCCGTGCGAGGGCGTGCTAACATCGATTCGCCTTTCCACCTATCGGAAGTGCGCCGCCACGCAGCGTCCGTTTGGCGCACAAGCCGCCGCACCGATCATGGCCCTTCCCAAGTACCCCGGCTTCGATACGCTCGCGCTGCATGCGGGTGCCGTGCCCGACCCAGCAACCGGCGCCCATGCAACGCCGATCTACCTGACCGCGTCCTATGTGTTCCGCGACTCCGACCATGCCGCGTCGCTATTTAACATGGAGCGCAGCGGGCATGTCTATTCGCGCATCTCCAATCCGACCAACGCGGTGCTCGAAGAGCGCATTGCCGCGCTCGAAGGCGGCGTGGCAGGAATTGCCGTGGCCAGCGGGCAGGCGGCGCTGCATCTGGGTCTCGCCACCATCGCCGGCGCCGGCGCTCACGTGGTGGCCTCGCGGGCACTCTACGGCGGCTCGCACAACCTGCTGCACTACACCATGCGACGTTTCGGCGTGGAAACCACCTTCGTCGATCCGCGCAACCTCGACGCATGGCGTGCGGCGGTCCGGCCGGAAACCCGGGTCTTTTTCGGTGAAACGCTGGGCAACCCGGGCTTAGACGTTCTCGACATCCCGCGCTTGGCTGAGTTGGCACACGAGAACGACCTGCCGCTGATGGTCGACAGCACCTTCACCACGCCTTATCTGATCAGGCCTTTCGACCTGGGCGCCGATCTGGTCTACCACTCGGCCACCAAATTCCTTTGCGGCCACGGCACGGTGATCGGTGGGTTGCTGGTCGACGGCGGCACCTTCGACTGGGCCCGCGCCCATGCCCGGACCGGCAAATTCGCCGAAATCGCCGCGCCCTACGCAGGCTTTCACGGCATGAACTTCGCCGAGGAATCTACCGTTGCGCCTTTTTCCCTGCGCGCACGGCGCGAAGGCCTGCGCGATTTCGGCGCCTCGATGAGTCCGTTCACCGCATTCCAGATCCTGCAGGGGATCGAAACCCTGCCGCTGCGCATGGCAAGGCATGTGGAGAACACCCGCAATGTGGTCGGTTTTCTGGCCGCGCATCCGGCTGTGGCCTCGGTGTCCTACCCGGACCTGCCGAATCACCCGGATCACGCCCTGGCGCAACGACTGCTGCCCAAGGGTGCCGGCGCGGTATTCAGCTTCGCCATCAAGGGTGACCGCGCGGCCGGCATGCGCTTCGTCGAGGCGTTGCAGGTGTTTTCACACTTAGCCAACGTGGGTGACGCGCGCTCCCTGGTAATCCACCCGGCTTCGACCACGCACTTCCGGGTACCGGCTGCCGATCTCGAGGCGGCCGGCATCATGGAAGGCACGATGCGCCTGTCGGTTGGCCTGGAGGATCCCGACGACCTGATCGAAGACCTCGCACGCGGCCTGAAGGCAGCGCAGAAAGGAGCCTGACCCTCGTGTTCCTCACTGCCTGCGGGCAACAAGCCTACGCCTACAGCGGCGGCAAGCCCTTCGATCCGACCCTGCCCACGGTGGTTTTCATTCACGGCGCGCAGCATGATCACAGCGTGTGGATACTGCAAAGTCGCTATCTCGCCCACCACGGATATGGCGTTCTGGCGCTCGACCTGCCCGGCCACGGGCGCAGCGACGGCGCGCCGCTGGAAAGCGTGGAAGCGCTGGCCACCTGGGTCATCGCGGTACTCGATGCGGCAGGGGTGCGCACGGCGTCCCTGGTCGGCCACAGCATGGGCTCATTGATCGCCCTCGAGGCCGCCGGCAGCACGCCCGATCGGGTCGAACGGATCGCTCTGATCGGCGCCGCCTACCCGATGCGGGTGTCCGACAGCCTTCTCGCAGCGACCCGCGATAACGAACCGCTGGCGCGTGACATGGTCAACATCTGGTCGCATTCCACCTATTCCGCCAAGCCCTCCAATCCCGGGCCTGGATTTTCGATCACCGGCCAGAACCTGCGCCTGATGCAACGCATTGCGCCGGGCGTCATGCAAGTGGATTTTCGCGCCTGCAACGCGTACGCCGGCGGTGCGGCAAGGGCGGCGGCAGTCCGCTGCCCGACACTTTTCGTCCTCGGTGGCCGCGACATCATGACCCCGCCCAAGGCCGCGCGCATGCTGCAAGACGCGATTGCAGCGCAGCGCACGGTGCAGATCCGGGCCAGCGGACACAACCTGATGGCCGAGCAACCCGACGCAGTGCTCGACGCACTGCGGGACTTCCTGCCCTGAACACGCCGCAGGAAGCCACTTGAAACCCGCACCGATACGGGCGTAGCATTGCTTTCCCGCAGGTCCGCTCCTGTTGGAACGGAGCTTGCGAGGCGTGATGGTGACTTGCCCGGTCATGTCAAGACCATGCGATACCGAACCGTGAAGGAGATGATCGTGCGTAGAGCGATGTTTTCCGCAATCCTTCTCATCACCGCGTGGCATGCCCAGGCGGTGA
>JAYVST010000518.1:0-3265 GCA_043775255.1 Burkholderiales bacterium | reverse complement strand
CCGTGTTCTTCACCCGCATTTCCATCGGCAACCCGGTGCTGGCCACCATGATGATGGCCGCGCTCATGGTATTGGGTCTGTTTTCACTCAACCGCCTGCGCGTCGACCAGTTCCCCGACATCGAGTTTCCGGTGGTGGTGGTGACCACCGAGTATCCCGGCGCCACACCGGAATCGGTCGAGTCCGACATCACCCGGCCGGTGGAGGAGGCGGTCAATACCGTCTCGGGCATCAAGAGCCTTTACTCGCGTTCCTACGAAGGCCAGTCGGCGGTCATTGTGGAATTCGACCTGACGGTCGAACCGGCGCGAGCGGCCCAGGACGTGCGCGAAAAGATCGCCGTAGTCAAGGTGGGCTTCCGCAAGGAAGTCAAGGAACCGCGCATTTCGCGCTTCGACCCGGCCGATCGCCCGATCATTTCCTTCTCGGTAGCCTCCGACAGCCGCGTCGCGCGCGACCTCACCACCCTCACCGACCAGCTGATCAAGAAACGTGTCGAGAATGTGCGCGGCGTCGGGTCGGTCACGATTGTCGGCGGCGTCAAGCGCGAGGTGCAGGTGCAGTTGCGGCCGCTTGAACTCGAAACACTGGGCATCGGCGTCGATCAAGTCATCAATGCCATCAGGAGCGAGAACCAGGAACTGCCGGCCGGCGCGATCCGCTCGGCCGAGCGCGAACAGGTGGTATCGATCAAGGGCAGATTGAAGTCGGTGGACGATTTCAACCGCATCATCGTCGCCCGACGCGGCGGCACGGGCGGTCAGGCCATCACCCTGCGCGAAGTCGCGCGGGTGATCGACGGCCAGGAAGAGCAAGAGAATCTCGCCCTGCTCGATGGTCGACGGGTGCTGGCGCTGGACATCCAGAAAGCGCAAGGCCAGAACACCATCGATGTCACCGACGCGGTCAAGGCTGCGGTCAAGGCCTTGCAGCGCGAACTGCCGCCGGACGTGAAAGTCGCCGTGATCAAGGACGCCTCGGTCCCGATCCGCACCGGCGTCGACAATGTGCGCCGCACCATGCTCGAGGGCGCGGCGCTGACTATTCTGATCGTCTTCCTGTTCCTCAACTCGTGGCGTTCGACAGTCATCACCGGCCTGACCCTGCCGATCGCGATCCTGGCCACCTTTTTCTTCATGGACATGGCCAACGTGACCATCAACATGATCAGCCTGATGGCGCTCTCCCTGGCGGTGGGTCTTCTGATCGACGACGCCATCGTGGTGCGCGAAAACATCGTGCGCCATGCCGCCATGGGCAAGGACCACAAGACCGCCGCCATGGACGGCACGCAGGAGATCGGCCTGGCCGTGTTCGCCACCACCATGTCGATCGTCGCGGTGTTCCTGCCGGTGGGCTTCATGGGCGGCATCATCGGGCGCTTCTTCTATTCGCTCGGCATCACCGTGGTGGCCTCGGTGCTGGTGTCGATGTTCGTCTCTTTCACCCTCGACCCGATGCTCTCCTCGATCTGGCCCGACCCGGTCGTGCACGGGCCGCCGAAGGGTCCGATCGGGCGGCTGCTGGCGCTCTTCGACCGCCTGGTGCAGGCGGTCTCGCGGCTCTACCAGCGCCTCCTGGCATGGTCGCTGCGGCATCGCGCGATCACCCTCATCGGGGCAGCTACGATCTTCTTCGGCAGTTTCGCCATCGTGCCCCTGCTGGGGTCCGAGTTCGTGCCGCAGGCCGACTTCTCCGAAACCACGGTCAGCTTCCAGACCCCGGTCGGCTCCTCGCTCGAACTCACCGAATCGAAAGCACGTCAGGTCGACGCCGCGCTGCGCGAATTGCCCGAGGTGCTCTACACCTACACCACCGTCAACACCGGCGTCACGCTGGGCAAGAACTATGCGAACGTCTACGTCAAGCTCAAGCCGCGCAAGGAACGCAGCCGCTCCCAGCATGTGATGACCCAGCCGCTGCGCGAGCGCTTAGCGCGCATCGCCGGCATCACCGTGACCCACGTCGGCGTCAGCAATGCCGTCGGCGGCACCAAGGTGCTGGTCATCAGCCTGCAAGGGCAAGACCTGGCCGAACTCGAACGCTATTCGGCACTGGCAAAGGCGCGCCTGCAACAGATTCCCGGATTAGTCGACATCGATTCCTCGCAAAAGCCCGACAAGCCGACCATCGGCATCGAGGTGCGGCGCGAGCTGGCTTCCGATCTCGGCGTGGGTGTAGCCCAGATCGGCGCAGCGATCAGACCGCTCATCGCCGGCGAGGCCGTGAGCACCTGGAAGGCGCCGGACGGCGAGAACTACGACGTGCGGGTGCGCCTGGCGCCGGCCGACCGCCAATCCATCGGCGACCTCGACCGCATCATGATCCAGAGCGCCATTCCAAACGCGGATGGTTCGCCGAAAATGGTGGCCTTGCGCCAGGTGGCGCGCTTTTCCCCTGCCGGCGGCACCAGCCAGATCAACCGCAAGGACTTGACGCGCGAGGTGCAGATCGATGCCAACGTCTACGGCCGCTCCGCAGGCGAGGTCGGGCGCGACATCCAGACCGCGCTCGATGCGATCGACTGGAAGCCTGGCTATCGCTATGTCATGGGCGGCTCGACCAAGGACATGAAGGAGTCGTTCGGGTTCGCCATCACCGCAATGGTGCTGGCGATCATCTTCATCTACATGATCCTGGCCTCGCAATTCGCCAGCTTCCTGCAGCCGCTGGCGATCATGTCCTCGCTGCCGCTCACCCTGATCGGCGTGTTCGCCGCGCTCCTGATGTTCCGCAGCACACTGAATCTGTTCACCGTAATCGGCGTGATCATGCTGATGGGCCTGGTGACCAAGAACGCGATTCTCCTGATCGACTTCGTCAACCAGGCGCGCGGCGCCGGCGCCGAACGCAGCGCGGCGATACTCGAAGCCGCCCATGTGCGCCTGCGGCCGATCCTCATGACCACCCTGGCGATGATTTTCGGCATGCTGCCCTTGGCGCTGGGCCTGTCGGAAGGGTCGGAACAGCGCGCCCCGATGGGACAAGCCGTGATCGGCGGCGTCTTCACCTCCTCGATCCTCACCCTGGTGGTGGTCCCGGTGATCTACACTTTTCTGGACGACCTGGCCACCTGGGGGCAACGGCGCGCAGCACGCAGGAACGCCGCCGCCGCGCAAGGGTCACCGCCTTGACAAGATCGCGCATACCCGTGCCGTCGGCCGTTGCGCCTAGCAGCCTGTCGGACTTGGGGCGTCGAAAGCGAAAATCGGCCCCAGCGAGGACAGTTTTTGCCGCATTCGCCGCCCCATAGCCCGGCTATGGG
>JAYVST010000517.1:0-3509 GCA_043775255.1 Burkholderiales bacterium | reverse complement strand
CCCATAGCCGGGCTATGGGGCGGCGAATGCGGCAAAAACTGTCCTCGCTGGGGCCGATTTTCGCTTTCGACGCCCCAAGTCCGACAGGCTGCTAGGCGCTGCGCCGTTGTGTGCCCCTGCGATGCGCGCGCGGCGGACCCGGACCGCACCTGCGCGCGCCCTGGCGATGCACCAGTCTTTTCCCAAGACCATGTATGCCTCGATGTATCACGATGTCGCCCGCGGCAAGCCGATGGAACTCGACCACCTGTCCGGCTTCATCGTGAGGAAGGGGCGTGAGCTGGGCGTGGCCACGCCGGTGCATGAAATGAAGTACCTGGCGTTGAAGCCTTATATGCACGGCACGTCGGCGCCGCTGGCCTGAATGCAAGCGCCAGCGCCGCAGCCGCTTGGCGGGCTGCGGCGCTGGCGGATGCGGCCCGCGCCCGAACCCGCGTCAGGTGGGGGGCGCTGGCGGCGGCCGATAGTGCAAGGGGTAGAGGCGCAGGACCACCGGACCGTCAGCGGCCCAGGCCTTGCAGCCGTCGATGAAGTGCGGCCGCTGGCTGCCTCGGTCGGGGTTTTCTTCGGTCGCGACCACGCCTTCCTTGGGCCAGCTGCCCATGGTCTGGAACGCCACCGTGGCCGCCGGCATCAGCAGTTCCTTCAGGTGGGTGCAGCCCTGCGTGCCGCCGACCGCAGCCTGCACGGCCTTGCGCCAGCCAGCGCCGATGCGCGTGCCGATGAGGCGCTTGAACGCGGGCTCGACGCTGAAGCACTGCTTGTAAGGCGCGTGCTCGGTGCTGACCGCAATGTCCGACGGTCATGCTGGCGTCGAGCGTCAGGCGCAGGTGCATGTCGTGCACGTGCGAGCCCGCCGCACGGTGGCCGCGATAGGTCTCGTCGATCGCATAAGTCGTGGTATCGACGATGCGCGCCTCGATGTCCCACAGGCCGTCGTCGCGGGCGTAGCCTTCGCAGGTGATGGTGCGCTGGTGCATTGGGCGCCGTGGCGCCGCGATTGGCAGGTTCATGCGGGATGGCCTTGCGGAAAAACAGCAAGGATAGCGTGCCGCGGCAGGCGCGGCGGCATGGCCCGGGGTGTTGCCGCCGGCGTTCCGCGCCGCCATTGCCGAGATCAGCGAGCCGGCGTAGCATGCGTGGCATCAGCCGATGAGGAGGTTCCATGGACCAATACGCCCCAATCGCCAGCAGGATCATCGGCGGCGCCGCCGACTTGGCCCGCCCCGACGACCGCGCCGTTTCCCGCCTCACGCCCGGCTCGCCGGCGCTCGCGGTGATGACCGACCTGACCCTTGTCGACGCTGCCTGCGTCGACTTGCACGTGCCTATGGAAGAGGCGCACAGGATCATGATGCGCCTGGGGGTGCGACTCCTGTTCGTCAACGGTGCCGACGGCCACCTTGCGGGCCTGGTGACGGCCACCGACATCCTGGGTGAAAAGCCGATGCGCGTGGTGCAGGAGCGCGGCATCCGCCACGACGAGATCAGCGTCGACGACCTGATGACGCCACTGGCACAGCTGGAGGCTCTTTGGCTCGAGGACGTCAGCGACGCGCAAGTGGGCCACGTGGTGGCGAGTTTGCGCAAGGCGGGGCGCCAGCACATACTGGTGGTCGAGCAAAGCCGGCAAGGGCGCAAGTTGGTGCGCGGCATTTTCTCGACCTCACAGATCGCCCGCCAGTTGGGCATGCCGATCCACACCACGCACGCGAATCCGACCTTCGCGGAACTGGTGAGTCAGCTCGGCTGAGCAATATCCTGCTGACGGGTGGGTATCCTGCCCAAACAAATGGGGGCCCGCAGGCCCCCATAGATGGTTTTCACGCCGACCCGCGACCTTCGCCCTACGCCTTCAAATCCGCATTCTTGATCGGCAGGTTGCGGATGCGTTTGCCGGTGGCATTGAAAATGGCATTCAACACCGCAGGTGCCGCCACCGCGATCGTGGGTTCGCCCACCCCGCCCCAGAATCCGCCCGAAGGCATGACGATGGTTTCGACCTTGGGCATTTCCGAGATGCGCAGCGGCTGGTAGGTGGTGAAGTTGTCCTGCTCGATGCGCCCGTCCTTGACCGTGCATTCCTGGTGCAACAACGCACCCAGGCCATAGACGAACGAGCCTTCGACCTGATGCGCGATCTGCTTGGGGTTGACCGCATGGCCCGATTCGGTGGCAGCGACAATGCGCTTGACGGTGAGCTTGCCGCTGGCCGAGACGGATACCTCGGCGCAGGTGGCGATGTAGGCACCGAAGCAGTAATACGCCGCCAGGCCGCGCCCGGTGCCCTTGGGTGTTGGCTTGCCCCAGCCGCCCTGGTCGGCCGCCGCCTTGAGTACCGCCCAGCCCTTGGGGTTCTTGGCCATCAGTTTCTGCCGCAAGGCCAGCGCATCCTGGTTGCTGGCATGGGCGATTTCGTCGACGAGGCATTCCATGTAGATCGCGTTCTGGTTCGCGTTCACGCCGCGCCAGAAGCCCGGCGGCACATGGGTGTTGCGCATGGCGTGATCGATGGTCAGGTTGTCGAACGCGTAGCTGATGGCGTGATCGCTCTCCATGGCGTCGCGCGCTCAATTTCGTTGCCGTAGATACGGATTATTTTCACACCCTCTGAGCCCCCGGGCGCGCCCGCGGCACGCGAACCGGAGGCCTTTTACGGTTTCCGTCCCTTGCCGCCGCGCGGCGGTGTGGTCAGCAACGAACAGGTGAACAAGCTCCGGGAAGACGACGCCTACTGATGCGGGCGCTGCTCGACATCAACGTGCTGATCTCCCTGCTCGACGCCGATCACCCGCTCCACCATGCCGCCGTCGCCTGGTTCAAGCAGAACGTCAGCCTGGGCTGGGCTTCGTGTCCGCTGACGCAAAACGGCTGCATACGCGTCATGTCGCAACCCGGCTACCCGAACGCAGTGCCGGTCACCGTCGTGCGCGAACGGCTGAAGGAAGCGACCTCCCACGACTCGCATCGTTTCTGTCCTGATGGCATCAACCTGCTTGATGAAGGCCGGGTCGGCATCAGCCGGGTGCATGGCCCGCGCCAAATTACCGATGTCTACCTGCTGGCGCTGGCGACCGCGCATGGCGACCGGTTCGTGACCTTCGATGAGGCGATTCCGGTTTCATCGGCGCGCGACGCGACAGAGGTAGACCTGCCCGTCTTGGGTTCCGTCTGAGCACTTCGGAAGAACGCCTGGCAGCGTCTGCAATATGAGCCCCTTGCCAGTGCGCGAGCGCGGCTACCGCGGCGGTGCAAGGCAAGGCCGCGGGGGCAACTTAGCCTACCCTCTCAACACCGCATTACGGAAAGCAACGCGCGGACATCGTCGAGTTCCTCGAGCTTCCAGCAGAGATCGATCAGGTCTCGCACCTGTCGCGGGCTCAACATTCCGTTGTTGAGGGTATCCATCTTGCGTGAAGGTGTTGCGTCGCCCAATTGACACCGCCAAGACGCTCTTCCTCAAGTCGAACACCGGGCGGTCGGGCCACGGTCTGCCGGCTGCGGCAGGC
>JAYVST010000516.1:0-4043 GCA_043775255.1 Burkholderiales bacterium | reverse complement strand
CACATCGGTTTTCGAGGCGATGTGGCGCGCGGCGCGCTGCAGGTAGTCGGCCACCGCCCAGTGGTATTTGTAGCCGAGCCGGTCCTTGACAAGTTGCGCAATGAGCGGCGCGACGCCGCCTAACTGCGCGTGGCCGAACGCATCCTTGATCCCGGTTTCGGACAGGAAGGCGCCGTCCGCATTCTGCAGTCCTTCCGAGACCGCGATGGTGCAATAACCCCACTTTTTCACCGTCTTGTCGACCCGCGCGAGGAATCCGGCCTCGTCGAACCTCACTTCCGGCAACAGCAGGACGTGCGGCGGCTCGCCGGCGCTCTCGGAGGCGAGCCCGCAGGCTGCGGTGATCCAGCCGGCATGCCGGCCCATCACCTCGAGCACGAAGATCTTGGTCGAGGTGCGTGACATCGAGGCCACGTCCATGCCGGCCTCGCGCATCGAAACCGCGACATACTTGGCCACCGAGCCGAAGCCCGGGCAGTTGTCGGTGAGCACGAGATCGTTGTCGACCGTCTTGGGCACGCCCACGCATACCACCGGATAGTCGAGCTTGCGGCTGATCGCCGAAATCTTGTTGGCGGTATCCATCGAGTCATTGCCGCCGTTGTAGAAGAAGTAGCCGATGTCGTGCGCGCGGAATACATCGATCAGGCGTCGGTACTGCGCCTCGGACTGCTCGAACGACTTGAGCTTGTAGCGGCACGAACCGAATGCGCCGCCCGGCATGTAACGCAACGCGGCGATGGCGGCGGCGGATTCCTTCGAGGTGTCGATCAGGTCTTCGGTAAGCGCGCCGATGATGCCGTCGCGCCCTGCGTATAAGCGCGCGATCTTTCCCTTGTGCTTGCGCGCTTCCTCGATGACGCCGCAGGCCGAGGCGTTGATGACGGCGGTGACGCCGCCGGATTGGGCGTAGAAGGCATTGCGTGCGACGGACATGCGACTCTCCCGATGAAGTGGTCAGGCGCGAGTATGCGTGACTTTCTCAACTCTCGGAAGAGTCTTTTCGGCAGGCGCGCGCGTTCGCCGCAGCCTGCGCGTCTGCCTACTTCAGGGCGGCGAAGGCGGCGTCACGAATGCTTTCGACCGGACCCAGGCCGTTGATCTTGCGGTAGGTCGGCGCGCCGCCGGCGCCGCCGGCTACCCACTCGGAGTAGTACCCGACCAGTGCCTTGGTCTGTTGATGATAAATCTCGAGCCGCTTCTTGACCGTCTCTTCGCGATCGTCGTCGCGCTGGATCAGGGCTTCGCCGGTCACGTCGTCGAGACCGGCGGCCTTGGGCGGGTTGAACTTGAGATGATAGGTCCGGCCTGACGCCAGGTGCACCCTGCGCCCGCTCATGCGCAGGATGACCTCGCTGTCGGGAACGTCGATTTCCAGGACGTAGTCGAGCGCCACGCCGGCATCCTTCATCGCGTCGGCCTGCGGAATGGTGCGCGGAAATCCGTCGAACAAGTAGCCCTTGGCGCAATCAGGCTCCTTCAGGCGGTCCTTGACCAGCCCGATGATGATGTCGTCGGACACCAGGCCGCCTGCGTCCATCACCTTCTTGGCGGCCAACCCCAGAGGCGTGCCCGCCTTCACCGCCGCGCGCAGCATGTCGCCGGTGGAAATCTGCGGAATGCCGAAGCGTTCCTTGATGAAGGTGGCTTGGGTTCCCTTGCCTGCGCCCGGCGGGCCCAGAAGAATCAGTCTCATGTCAT
Source organism: Burkholderiales bacterium (assembly GCA_043775255.1). Taxonomy (GTDB): domain Bacteria; phylum Pseudomonadota; class Gammaproteobacteria; order Burkholderiales; family JAEUOS01; genus JAEUOS01. The sequence continues at coordinate 2,342 of JAYVST010000516.1, read as the reverse complement.
CCCCCTCATGCGGGCCGTATCGGTAGGTTCGTTCTTCTTGGTCGAGTGAATTTTATCCTGATTGGCCTTGCACCCGGCCTAGCGCGGCGCCGACCGCAGAAGCGAGCGCACCAGCGCGAGATCGGCCGGCGTATCGACGCCGGGCGCGCCAGTGGCGTCGCTGACCAGGACGGCGATGCGATGGCCATGCCACAGCGCGCGCAATTGCTCAAGCGCTTCGAAGCGCTCGATCGGCGCCTGCGGCAAGGCGGGAAACGCCTTCAGGAAACCCGCGCGATAGGCATAGATGCCCATGTGCCGAAAAATCGGCAGTGCGACCGGCAGGGTGTCGGGATCGGCTGCGAATGCGTCGCGCGCCCACGGAATGGTGGCGCGGCTGAAATAGAGCGCGGTGTTGCGTGCGTCAAGCACCACCTTGACGATGTTCGGATTGAACATCTCGGCTGCGGACTCGATGGCATGGCAGGCTGTGGCCATTACGCAGTCGGCGCGCGACTCGAGTTCGCGCGCCACCGCAGCGATCAGGAGCGGTGCTATCAGGGGCTCGTCGCCCTGCACGTTGACGACGATGACATCATCGGCCAGCCCGATTTTCTGTGCCGCTTCGGCTAAGCGGTCGGTGCCGGACGGGTGATCGGCCCGCGTCAACATGGCCGTGTGGCCGTGCGCCTGCACTGTCTGGACGACTTCGGGGTCGTCGGTGGCCACCACCACCATCTGCGCGCCGCTGGCGCGTGCCTTGTCGGCGACCCGGACGACCATCGGCTTGCCGGCGAGATCGGCGAGCACCTTGTCGGGCAGGCGGGTGGAGGCGCGGCGCGCCGGAATCAGCGCGACGAAATCGGTCACGGCGGGGGGAACCCTTCAGGAAAGCTCTTCTTCGGTGAGCTTGCGCGCCTCTTCCTCGAGCATCACCGGAATCCCGTCGCGAATCGGATACGCCAGGCGCGCCGATCTGGAAACGAGCTCCTGTTTTTCCCGGTTGTATACGAGCGGCCCCTTGGTGATCGGGCATACCAGGATGTCAAGCAGTTTTGGATCCAAGGAGTTTCTCCACGATCGATGCAACCAGTTCGGCGGCGACCGATGCCGTCACCGGCGCCACCCACGTGCGACTATCGCCGAACGTCGAACATTTTAGCGCGTCCTTTTCCGTCATCAGGATGGCGCCGGCCTCGATGCGCGCGAGATCGTCCGGGGCGAATGCATGATGGTCGGGAAACGGAAACTCCCGCACGGTCAGGCCGATGCCGCGCAATTGCGCGAAAAAGCGCGCCGGGTTGCCGATTCCCGCGACGGCCGCCACCTGGGCAGACTGCCGGGTCGCGAACGAGCGGGCAGGGCAGGTTTTGCGCGGGTCGGCAAGTGCGTGAAAGTCGTCGAATTCGAGCGTCATCGACATGGCCCGGCTGCCATCCGGCGCCCCGCCGTCCTGGGCCACCACCGCATCGACCGAAGCGAGGCGCGAGCGTGCTTCGCGCAAGGGGCCTGCGGGCAGGAGTCGGCCATTGCCGCAGCCGCGAGCGTCGAACACCGCGATTTCGTAGTCGCGCGCCAGTTGCAGATGCTGCAAGCCGTCATCGGCGATGATGATGTCGACCTCCGGGTGCATTGCGAGCAGGGCGACCCCGGCGGCCGCGCGCTCTGCCCCGATGAACACCGGGCAACCGGTGCGGCGCCGAATCAGGAGCGGCTCGTCGCCGCAATCGCGCGGCGCACAATCCGGCAGGACTTCGCGCGTGGCGTCGCGCCGGCGGCCGGCGTCGGCGCCGTAGCCGCGCGACACGACGCCCGGCCGGTAGCCGCGTTCACGCAGGGTGCGTGCCAGATGAATCACCAGCGGGGTCTTGCCGCTGCCGCCGACGGTGATGTTGCCCACCACCACCACGGGTACCGGCAGGCGCGTCTGAACCAGCCAGCCCGCGCGATAAAGGTGCCGGCGGCCTAAGGCCAGCATGCCGAAAATCCAGGAGAGCGGAAGCAGCGGGCCGGTGCGCCAGGTGAGGGTGCTGCGCCACCAGTCGCGCGTCGGGTTCAAGTCGGAGTCCGTGGCGCGCCGGGCGCGCCTACTTTCCGGTGGCCGCCTGCGTGGTGAAAGTCACCTGGCCCAGACCGGCGATCTGCGCGGCCTGCATGACGTGGATCACCGCCTGGTGGGTGGCTTGGGCGTCGGCGCTGATGACGATGACGGGGTCTTTTTTGCCGGTAGCCGCGGTCTTGAGGTCGGCGGCAAACGACGCCACGTCGCGGAAAGCGATCCCCTGCCCATTGATGCTGTAACGGCCTTGCGTGTTGATGCCAACGCCGATCTCGTTGGGGCGCTCGAGTTGTTTCTCGGCCTC
>JAYVST010000515.1:0-1603 GCA_043775255.1 Burkholderiales bacterium | reverse complement strand
TGATCGGCACGGTAGCCCGGGTCGGCGCTGGTGCGCACGTACTGGTTGTAGACCGCATGCAGGCCCTTGCGGTGTGCCGCGCCGTCGACGAAGCCGCGCGGGCCGACCTGCGCCGGTTCGACCATGAGGTGGGTGGACATGGGAAAGTAGCCGTAGAACCGCTCACCGACCGCGACGCCCTCGCAGCGGGACTCGACCACATCGGCGAACCCCCACACCGGAATGCGGCCATCGGCCGCGTCCGCAGCGGGAAAGAAGTTCCAGTACTGCATGGCGTCGCCGAAGGCGGCATAGGTGATGTTGTTGGCGGTGAGCGCGAAAGTGTCGACCTTCAGCAGGACCTGGCCGACTGCGAGCGGGCCGAGATGCCCATCGACCGTGCGAGCGACCTTGAGGTCGCGCTTGTTGACCAGAAAATCCCGCTTGGGGGTCGCCGCGTTCATGTCGGTCTCCGAATCAGGTTGGGCACGCCGGGCCCACGCAAATCGAGTTTGGCGCATGGCGTAGCGGCGGCGGTGTTTCTGTAGAGCGTGTGCATGATGCTCGCCTCGATTCTGGCAGATGGATGCGAGCGGAAAATGGTACGCCTGTCAAAGCACCGGGCATCTTGGTTCAGGCACAACCGCCGCAGCGCAGCTTTGCATGTCGCGCTGGCATGTCGCGCTGACCAGGCCGGCTCTGGACGCAAGCGACAACTCAGTAATACTAGTCGGCCGTGATCCCCGCCTGCCGCACCACCCGTTCCCACAGCGCGTACTCGCGCTCGATCTTGTCGGCCAGATCCTTGGGCGTCGAGGGAATCGCGTCCATGCCATGCTCGCGGATCTGCTCGCGCACGACCGGGTCGTTTAAGGCCTTGACGATTTCGCGGTTCCAGCGTTCCACCAGTTCGCGCGGCATCTTCAGCGGAGCGACAAAGGCATACCAGTTGGCGACGTCGTAGCCGGGGTAGGTCTCGCCGATGGTCGGCACCTCGGGCAACAGATCGCTGCGTTTTGCGCCGGTCACGGCAAGCGCGCGGATCTTGCCGGCCTTGACCTGCTGCACCGCCGATGGCGCGGAGGCGAATACCGAAGGCACCTGGTTGCCGAGCAGGTCGCTCATGGCCGGGCCGCCGCCCTTGTAGGGCACGTGCGTCAGGTCGGTTTTGGCGACCGATTCGAACAGCGCGCCGCTCAAGTGACCGGTGCTGCCGATGCCGGAGGAACCGTAGGCGATCGCGCCGGGTTTGGTGCGCGAGAACCTCACGTAGTCGTCGAGGGTGCGGAAAGGTTGCGCCGCCGCGACCACCAGCACATTCGGGAAGGCCACTGCCAGCGACAAGGGGGCGAAGTCGCGGCGCGGGTCGAAGCCGAGCTTCTTGCTCAGGTGCGGCGCGACCGCCAGCGGCCCGATCGCGGAAAGATGGATGAAATGGCCGTCGGCGGCCGCGCGCGTGGCCAGTTCCGCCGCGAGATTGCCGCCGGCGCCTGGCTTGTTGTCGACGTTGACCGGTTGCCCAAGCTGCAGGGCGAGTTTTTTCGCCAGGATGCGCGCGGTGATATCGGTGCCGCCGCCAGGGGCGAACCCGACCGACAGCGTGATCGGCCGGGACGGAAAGTCG
>JAYVST010000514.1:0-2792 GCA_043775255.1 Burkholderiales bacterium | reverse complement strand
AGGTGCGCATTCAGGCGCATGAGCGCGATGGTCTGGAACGGCTGCTGCGGTATTGCGCCCGCCCGGCCTTTGCGCTGGAACGCTTGCGTGAAATCGACGGTCTACGAGAGCGTCAAGCCCGGCCCAAAGGGCAGTGTCAGCCTGATGCTGACGCTGACGCCGATGCAATTGCAGAGTCGCCCCGCGGCGCTGATTCCGCCGCCGCGCAAACATCGGCATCGCGCCTTCGGCGTGCCGGCACCCAACGCGCCTGCGCTATGCGGTCACCGCACTGGCGCAGCCCGTAGAAATTGCCGCCGCACCGACGCCGGTCCTGCCGGTCCTGCCGATCCCGTCGGATGCGGCCCCGGCAGAGCCAATGCATCGCCAGGCGGCGCGCTACGTCTGGGCGCTTCTGCTGGCGCGCATCTACGAGGCGCTGCCGCTGCAATGCCCGAAGTGCGGCGGCGCGATGAAGATCATTGCTTTCGTCACCGAGACGGCTGCGATCCGGGAGATTCTCGGTCATCTGCGTGAGCCGACTTCGCCGCCGCGCCTGATGCCGGCCCGTGGGCCGCCGCTGCGGGAGATACCGGGCAGCGACCCGGCCGAGGGCGTTCCACGCGCGCAGCCCATGCCACCACCAATGCCAGAACACGACGGCCAGGCCCTACAAGAGCGCGGCGGAAGTGGTCGCGGCGCCGCGCGCCAGGCCCGGCGCGTTGTCGTTTTCCTCTGCGGGCAGCGGCAGCACGCAACATCTGGCGGGGGAACTGTTCAAGCTGCAGACCAGCATCGACATCCGGCACGTTCCCTACAAGGGCGGCGCGCCTTCGACCACTGCGCCGATCGAAGGCGACGTCGACCTGATCTGCGTCAACGTGCCGGCAGTCCTGCCGCACATCAAGTCCGGCCGCCTGCGCCCGCTGGCCGCAGCGGGCGCGCGGCGTTCCGACCTGCTGCCCGACGTGGCGACGCTCAAGGAGGCCGGCATCGACGGCGTCGAAGTGTCGGTCTGGTACGGCGTGCTTGCGCCGGCCGGCGCGCCGCGCGAGATCGTGGACACCCTCGCCGCAGCGATCACCCGCGCCGCGCGTTCGCCCGACATCCGCCAGAAGCTCATCCAGCAGGGCGCCGAGCCAGTCGGCAATTCGGCGCAGGAACTCGCAGTGCTGATGAAGGAAGAAGTCGCGCTGTGGCGCGAGGTGGTGCGGGTGGCGGGGATCCGGTCGGAGTAGCTGGCAGGACATCGCGAACGACAGCGCAATCGCCTACAATCGTTCAATCATGAAGCTGGATCCGCGTTACGCTCAATACGCCGGGAATGTGACCGTACCGCAGCTCGCCGCCGCGTTGGAAAAGCGCGGCGACGTCCGGCTGGCGTATTTGTTTGGCTCGCTGGCGCGCGGCACGGCGAGACCCGACAGCGACGTCGACGTCGCGCTCTCGCTGGGCCGGCCGATGACCACCGCCGAGAAGATCGACTTGATTGGCGGCATCGGCGCCCTGCTTGGCCGGCCCGTCGATTTGATCGACATTGAGACGGCGAGCGGCGCGATCCTCGGGACGGTGTTTCAGGAAGGCATTCGTTTCGTCGACGATGTCAAGGTCCGCGAACGCGCCATCGCGAACCGTGCCAACTGGCAGACCGACGTCGCGCCCTATGTCGAACGCCTGCGCGCGGAACGGCGCGCGGCGTGGCTCGGTCGTGGATAGCGCGCTGGTTGCGGGCAAGCTCGACGCCTTGCGGCGAGCGCTTGCTCGCGTGCGTGACCACACGCCGGTCGATGCACAAACACTTGCGACCAACCTCGACGCGCAAGATATCGTCAGCCTGAACCTGCAACGCGCGGTTCAATTGTGCGTCGATATCGCGTATCACCTGCTCGCTTCGACGCCCGGTCAGGCGGAACCATTGACCATGGCCGACGCGTTTGCCGCACTGGGCAGGGCCGGCATGATCGACGCGCCTCTGTCCGAATCGCTAAGGCAGGCCGTGGGTTTTCGCAATATCGCCGTCCATCAGTACGAGCACATGGACTGGAACATCGTCTTTGACTTGGCGACCAGGCGGATCGTCGATCTTGAGGCGTTCGCACGACTGGTTGCAGCGCGCCTGTAAGCGCGCAGACCGGTTTGATCAAAGTCGTCATCGGTGCAAATGCAGTGACGTCCCACCCCGCGTGTCAGACGCCAATGAATCCATCGGCTGACGAGCTCGGAGCGATTCCCGCGCTGGCTTCGCTTTCGACCGACGAGCTGCACGAGGCGCGCCCGTACTTCGGGCTGCGTTGGTACGCGAAGGGCGCGATCGTCGTGAACTAGGACGAAGCGGTCGGGTAAAGCATCTTCAGGTACGGGGCAATTGCCTGCATCAGGGCTCGACAATCAGAAGCGCGCTTTCGGCGTCTTTGAAAAATGCCTCGATGCGATCACGTTGCGCAAGCATGAGAGCTTCAATGTCGCGGGTTGGCGCATTGCCCACATGCAGCCAGATCACCTTGGGCGGCGCACCGTGAAGAAAGCTCAACTGGCGAAAGTCGTTGTCTTTCGATACCAACATCAAGCTGTGCCGCTTGGCGTAATCCCAAAGTTCGGAATCGCTATGGCCTTGTAATCCGGCGTCGCTCACATGCTGGCTATCCGGAAACGCAGCAGCCAAGCGTGTGGGCAGACGCGAACTCAGATTTTCATCGTAGAGCAGGCGCACCGCGGACTACGCCGCAAGGCGGCGTTCACGCTGAGCGGCAAATGCCAGAGTCGCCTTGATATGCTCGGCACGCAGGGCCGGAAAGTCCGCGAGAATTTCCTGC
>JAYVST010000513.1:0-5346 GCA_043775255.1 Burkholderiales bacterium | reverse complement strand
ACACTTCATCGCGCTGCTGTGCGCCGCGCTGTTACTGCCTTGTAACACTTACGCCGGCGGCGTCGAAGTGCAAACCCTCGAAGGTCGCCACGCCGGCTTGGGCGAGTTTCTCGCCAAGGACAAATGGACGCTGGTGATGGTGTGGACTACTTACTGTGGCGCCTGCCGCAAACAGTACCCGCTGATCTCAGAGTTCCACAGTGACTACTCTCATCGATCTCGCCTATAGTCCGTTGGGCGAAGGCGCGATGTTCGGCGGACGATTGCCGCCCCCGTTGATTGGCATAGGGTTGCTCGAAGCGGTGCCGGAGGCCGATATCCTCGCGCTGGAAGCCAGGGCACCGATCGAGGGTATTCGCGGCAAGGCCAATCGCGTCTGGGATGCCAGCCAGAAGCGCGTGACCCTCGGGCGGTTCGGGTCCAAGGCCAATCATGGAAGTCTGCGCGAACAGATCGCCGCCGCATTTATCAACGATATCGGCCTCAGCTCGCCGGTGTACCCGGACCAGAATTGCCCGGACATCCAGATTTACTGCAAGGAGCAGATGACCGGCGGCTCGCCCGAAATAACGGAAATCCGGCTCGCGGCAACGGAACTGTATTTGCGCGCGCTGCGGGTGCCGGCCCGCCGCCAGGTGGACCACCCCGCAGTGGTTCGCGGCGAACAGTTGTTTTCGGAGGCGCGCTGCGCCGTCTGCCACGTACCGGAGCATCGCACCGGCCCCTCCCCGCCGTTACCTGCACTGTCGAACCAGACGATACGCCCCTACACCGACCTGCTGGTGCACAACATGGGCCCCGAACTCGCCGACGGCCGCCCCGATTTTCTTGCCGGCGGCAGCGAATGGCGCACCCCGCCGCTCTGGGGAATCGGCTTGTCCGAAAAAGTCAACGGCGCCGGCGCCTTCCTGCATGACGGTCGCGCGCGGAATTTCACCGAGGCAGTTTTGTGGCATGCCGGGGAAGCAGAAATTTCCCGTGCGGCGTTTCGCAAACTGGCAAAGAAAGACCGCGAGGCACTGATCGCGTTTCTGCAGTCTCTCTAGCGCCCTCGGAACGTTTCCCGCCAGCAGATCAGCCCGCGCGCCACTTCCTTTCGGCTTCATCCCAAGCGGCCAGGGGTTGCAGGTCGGGCACCCAGGCAAGACCGGACTTGCCGTCCGAGGAGCGCGCTTCCGGGGAAACAACCACATCGAGCAAGGCCGGCAAATTGGACAAGGCACGTCTGATTGCCGCCTGCAAATCCTCGGCGCGTGTCACTCTCTCAGCGTGCATGCCGAAGGCCCGTGCCATGGCAGCGTGGTCGGAAAACTGCAATCGCGTGCCCACGACCTTGCCGTGGGTGTCGGTCTGGTCGTGGACTTCGATCTGCCAGGCGCCGTTATTGGCGACCACCACCAGCACCGGCGCCTTGTGGCGCACGGCGGTGTCGATTTCCATTGCGTTGAATCCGAATGCACCGTCGCCGGTGGCAACCACCACCTGCCGTCCGGGACAGGCAAGGCTCGCGGCGATGCCGAACGGCGTGCCCACACCGATGCAACCCAGCGAGCCGGGATCGAGATAAGTCGATGACGACAATCCTACGCGCGCAAAACTCAGAAAATCCCCGCCATCTGCCACGATCACCGCATCCGGCTTGAGCTGGTCCTGCAATTCGGCGAGCACCCGGTTGGGATGGATGCGCCCCTCGCTGTCGCAAGCGGCCGTTTTCATCGAGACACGCAGTTTTTGTGCGCGTTCCGCATGTTTGGCACGCATGCCGTCTGCCCAGGCGCGGTCCACAGCCGGCACGCGGGTGCCCGCCTTGCGCACGATGGCGGCCAATGCCCCCGCAGGCTGGGCGAACAATTCGACTTCTCCGCGCCGGTTGTCGCGCACTTCCGATGCCACATCCCCAATTCTCAGGAGACGGGCATTGCCAAATACGGCGGGAGACCCGTAGGCAAGCTGAAAGTCCAGGCGGCGTCCCACGGTCACCAGCACATCGGCCTGACTCATGATGGCACCGCGCATCGCCGCCACAACACAGGGATGGTCGTCCGCAATCAGGCCTTTGCTCTCGCCCGTATCGAGGTAAGGAGCGCCGAGTTTGTCGAGCAAGGCCCGGAGTTCGTTGCCCGCGCCCCGGGCGCCGCGCCCGCTGATCACCAACGGACGTTTTGCCGACCACAACAACTCCACCGCCGCGCTGACATCCGCATCGTTTGGAGAAATCGCATTCCGTGCCTTGGGGCGGAAATGCTCGTCCAGTTGCACGGCGGGCGGGACTTCGCCACGCAGGGTGTCGGTCGGAAAGTCGAGATACACCGGGCCGGGTTCGCCGCCCTGGCCCAGCGCCCGCGACACGGCTTCGTCCAGTTCCTGCAGCACGAGAGAGGGCTCGCGCACGGTGCGTGCATATCGTGTGATCGGCCGCACCATGTCCACATGCGGCAGGTCCTGCAGACCGCCGCGATTTTCCTGCGGGCGCGGCGGGCCACCGGAGAGCACCAGCACCGGCGCGCGGGCGATGTGCGCGTTGGCGATGCCGGTCATCGCGTTCGTCAATCCCGGCCCCGCCGTGACCAAGGCCACTCCGAATCCGCCGGTCAATTCGCCGTAGGCATGCGCCATGTAGACCGCCGCGCGCTCATCGCGCACATCGATGATCTGGATGCCTTCCGCATCCGCGCGCATCCAGATCGGCATGATGTGTCCGCCGCACAAGGCAAAGATCCGGTCGACGCCGCGGGCCTTGAGGAAACGCGCAATGACGCCGGCGGCAGTGTTGGAAGGAAGTACGGTGCTCATCGGTTGAATCTCCCTGGATGCCTCAGTGGGCGGCGGTTTTCTGTTGTTTCTTGCGCGCACGCAGGTCGATCGCGCCGGGCTGTGCACGCGGATCGGTGCCCGCGGGGAAAATATGAATTTTCTGCACCTTGGCGGAAGTTCCCATCGGCAGGCTGTCCACAAAAAGCACCCAGCCGGGCGCCTTGAAGTAGGCCATGCGCGCGTAACACCAGTCGAAGAGTTCGCTCGCGAGCGCCTCGCGCGCGGCCGCGTTGCCCAGGTCCTGCCCCGGTTTGACCACCACGCAGGCCATCACTTCCTCTTCGCGCACTTCGTCCGGCGCCGCGATCACCGCGACCTGTTTCACCTTGTCGTGCGCGGTCACACAGGCCTCGATCTCGGCAGCGGCAATGTTCTCTCCGGAGCGGCGGATGATGTTCTTCTTGCGATCGACAAAATAAAAGCACCCCTGCGCATCGCGCGTGACCGCATCCCCGGTATGGAACCAGCCGTTGCGCCAGGCTTCTTCGGTCGCCTCCTCGTTCTTCAGGTATCCGCAGAAGAATCCCTTGCGCGGTGTCGCCGCACTGTGCCGGATCACGAATTCGCCCGGCGTGCCGTCGGGCACCTCGCGGCCGTTTTCATCCACCGCGCGCGCTTCGACCCAGGGGCTGGGTTTGCCGAACGCGCGTGTATGAATCGCCCGCGGCTCGTGGCAATCACTGACCAGCCGCCCGGTTTCGGTCATTGCCCACATCTCGACCACCGGAAATCCGAAACGTTTTTCGAACACTTCGTGCTGGCTCGGCTCCACTCCGGCGCACAGCGCGAACCTGACCTTGTGAGAGCGCTCCTCCGGACAGGGCGGCAGTTTGAGCAGGATATTCGGGATGATTCCCTGGAATTGCGCTGCGTTGGCACGCGTAGCCACCAGATCCTTCCACCAGGTGCTGGCATGAAAGCGGTTCGGAAAGATCAGGCATCCACCTGAAAGCAGCATCGCGGGCGTGGACACCGACAGGCAGTTGGCGTGATGCAGGGGCAGCGGGTTGTAGAGGCGGTCTTCCCCTTCGCGGAAATCGAGCCGTCCTCCGAGGGAGAGATAACACGCGCCGAAGGTATGAAAGTATTCGTTGGTCAGGATGCAGCCCTTCGGCCGGCCGGTGGTGCCCGACGTATAGAGCAGCGCTGCTTCGGTGGTGGCGTCCGGTGCCCCCCGCAGTGCCGGGCGCACCGGGCTGGGCAAGGAGTCCGGAAACGCGTCGAAGGACACCGCCTGCAAGCCGCCGCCGATTTCACCCGCCACCGCCTGCATTTCCTTCAGGCGTGGCTCAATGGCGAGCGCGAGACTCGCTTCGGAGTGTTCGACGACATAGCGGATTTCATCGTGGCGGTAGTCGGGATTGATCGGGACCACGCCGGCCCCGAGCGCATTGAGCGCGTAATAATGAAAGAAGAATTCCGGGCGTTGATCGAAAAGCATCGCCACCCGGTGTCCGCGCCCGAAGCCGGCACGCGCATAGATTTTTTTCTTTTCCTCGACCGCGCGCAGGGTTTCGCGCCAGGTGATTTCCCAGCCCTGGGGATGATAGGCGCGCCCGGCCATCGGTGGCACGGCATAGGCCGGCCGCTCACCGTGTTTGGCCACGGTGCGTTGCAGGGAATCGTACAGAGTCCCGTATTTCGATGCGTCCATCCTGTTTTCCTGATTCAAGTTCAATGAGTTTTGTCGCGCCGGCCTGAAACACCGGTTTTGAACCTGCCAGATGATACGCAGGTCACCATGCTCACGCCGGTCCGACGTCTGCCGGCGAAGCCCATTATCCTCACAGCGCACCGCCCGGGAAAAAATCGGGCCGCGATATTCTGCGGCCCGCAATTGACTGAGGGAGGAGACCCTCAGAGACAGCGGTTCGGGCGCTCGTCGCGGTTCGGCGCGCGTCCGGAGTCGGTCTTGCAGTGTCGGCGCCGGAAAAATCAAACGCCCCGCCGCCATCCGGGATGCCGGCACATCCGCATCCTTGGATCTTCGATTCGCCGGGCTGAACTGATGCAGCCGGCTTTTTCATGTCGTTCGCCACGTCGATCCCCTAACTTCGCGGGCGGCGCGAGGCGACCGCGATGTTTTCCACCTTCGGACGATTAAGCAGACCCGCCGTGATCGTCTCCGAGGCCTCGGAAATATGCAGGCGCGCAATGCGTACTCAGCTCGAAGCAGATCGCCTGCTGGTGACACTTGACCGCGAAGCCAGGATAGTCGCCGCCGACACCCCCTGCGCTTTCATTTCCGTGCTCGGGCCGGTGCCGATTCCTCGCCTTATCGCCGCTGAGGAAGTGATGCTGGAGTGGTATCCATTCGTACGTCGCACCGAATTATCGGCGGTGCAGGACGCCGCACGTAATGGCGGTGCCGATGCCATCCGCGAACTCATGCACAGCTCGATGTCGGTCAATTCGGTATTCGCGCTGCCGGGTTTTCGCCAGTCCCGTGCGCCGCTGGTGCGCATCCATTCCTGTTGCCTGACCGGCGACGTATTCGGCTCGCGCCGTTGCGATTGCGGCCCGCAGCTCGAT
>JAYVST010000512.1:0-4543 GCA_043775255.1 Burkholderiales bacterium | reverse complement strand
AACGCAAGAAAAACGTGGCGGGTCTTCATTTCGCCCCCGACGCGTGCGGCGTGTGGATGAAGTACTGGAGCTGCGCCCACGCGCGCGCCGCTGCCTGTTCGACCTGCAGTTGCGCGAGCCGGACTTCCAGCCACTGGCGGCTCGCCTCGAGCACGTCGGCCAGTTTGCCCGCGCCTCCCCGATAGGTCGCGGTGGCCTGTTCGATGCGTTCCCGGGCCAGCGGCAGCAGCGTGTCGTCGAAACTGGCGCGCCGCGCGTTGGCCGCGTCCCAGTCGGTCAGAGCGAGCCTGATTTCGAGCTGGTGTACGCGCCGCGCTTCGTCGCGGTTGCGCTGCGCAGCCTCCTTCTGCGCCTGTCTTGCGCGCACTTCGGGGGCGATGCGTTTTTCGCCAAACGCCGGCAGGTCGATCACGATGCCGAACGACACCATGTCGGTGAACTGGGCGCCGCGCTTCTGGTAGGCGACCTCCCAGCCCCAGTCGCCCTTCTCCTGCGCGCGCGCCAGCGCGATCTCGTTGTCGGCCTGCGACTCGGCGAGCGCGAACCCGGCGACGTGCGGGTGCTCGGCGTCCGCGTCGGCGAAAGCGGCACGGTCGATGCTCGCGCTGGTGAGCGTCCAGCCGTCCAGCGGCCGGACTGCCGCCGCGCCAATCCAGCGTTCGAGCTGGGCCAGGGCGCGCGCGCGCAGGCGCGCGAACTCGGCGCCCCGATCGTCGAGCGCGCGCAGCTGCGACTGCGCGGTCACCGCGTCGAGCGGTACTACGCGGCCCGCACGCACCTGGCCCACCAGCACGTCGTACTGCACACGGGCCTCGCGTTTGAGCTCGTCGATCAGGCGCCCGGCAGCTTCCGCGTAATACCGCTCGACCCAGGCCAGCGCCGCGTCGCGGCGCACCGCCAGCCGGTTGTCGTCGAGCATTGCCGCCTCGCGCCGCGCCTCAATACTGTGGCGGGCGGCGCGTAGTTCGCGCTTTTCCTCGCGCGGCATGTCGCGCGAGATGCCGAGCCGCCGCATGGTCATGAAATCGCGGCCGGTCGAGAACTTGTCCGCGCTTTCGATCGGCCAGTTGTCCAGGCCGAGCTTGAGTTTGGGGTCGGGCAGCGCGCGCGCCGACTCGGCCAGCGCCTGCGAAGCGTCGATCGCCGACCTGCGGGCGTCGAGCGCCGGCGCGTTGCGCTCGGCCAGCGCCATCGCCTCGACTGCGGTGAGCGGGCTCGCGCCCGGCGCCACGCTTGTGGCGCCGATCTGCGCATGGGCCGCGAAAGCGAGCGCCGTGAGGGCGGCGGCACAGGGTCTGCGCAAGGCGCGGACCGGAAGAGAACAAGGCATGGAGACCTCCACATGACCACGTCGACGCCGCGCCGGGATCGGCGCGGGTTGTACGGTCACTGGAGGATCAGATGCGCACGCGTTGGCTGAGGCGGAACGGCGGCGGGCCGAGAATGCGCGCCGCGTGATCGAATCGTGCAGGCGCGGGGTCCGCCGCGGCGGGTACCACGGTGAGGGCCGGCAGCACCGCCACGAACGCAGGGAAATGCGGCGACGTATCGCCCGAACCCAAACCGGCATCGGGCAGCAAATGCTCAATCGCGAGGGCGGCCGGCGCCGCGCCCATCATCTCGCAGGGCTCACCGGACGGCATCACCGCGAAGGCGCCGCGAGCCGGGTCGGCGCGCAAGGTCGCGCAACCCATCACCGCGACGGCGGCCTGGGCGAACACGAACGCCGCCAGCGCGACGAGCGCGATCAGTTGTTTGCGGGCGCGGGCGATGAACATGATCGACGAGTATACGCCGCCGTGATCAGCAGTGATTTTCGATTTCACGAACCCATGAACAGGTCCGGATGTGACTGGCCACCCCGCAGGGATCGGGTGGCGAACGGCGCGCCGACTCAAGCCCGAGGGTAACAGCGGTAGTCGACATCCTCGCGCACAACTTGCGGGCGGTCTCCGGCCGGCTTTCGCGCGCCGTTCCGATCCGGCAAAATGACGAACGTGCGCGCAGTCGGCGCCGAAAGGCAGCTCTTTTCGATGATGTCCACAGCACGGCTTGTCGAATGCGCCGCTCTGCCGGCAGCGCGACCAGGTACGCTGCCGAAGCTTCAATCGTTCTTGAAGCGCTCCGCATTGTTTGCAACCTCAAGGTAACGTCCATGTCGACCGACGCCATTCTCAAGCAAACCAGACTCGGCTTCCCCTGGGAAACCGTCGATCCATTCCTGTTCTGCGTCTACCACGATGACGCCTACCCCAGGGGCAATCCGCAAATGGGGCCGAACGCGTCGCTGCTTGGGCGAAATCTCGGACAGGATTTCGTGAGCAAGGATGGCTGGCGCATGTACCACGGTACGACGGTGCCCGGTTTTCCAGCGCATCCGCACCGCAGCTTCGAGACCGTGACGATCCTGCGCCAGGGTTTCATCGACCAAAGCGACACCAACGTCTGGATCGCCCTCCTCAACCCGCCGCTTTCACCGGTCAAGACACGTTTTCAGGCGCTTGACCCGGCGCAGATATTCTTGTGTGATGTCGAGACGATGGAGCTTTACTTCGGCGCTTACCGGGGCGGAAGGCGCGCGCAGAATTTGCTGCTGCTGGAAAGTTTATTCGCCACGTTCACGTCGCTGCCGATTGGCGGCGCGGTTTTTCTTTTCCGGCACTGCGCATGACGCGCGTTCATGTTCGCGTGCAGGGATATCCTTTGACGCCACCGGCCTGCCGCAGAACAATCCTTCTTTGTCGAATCGGGAGGCGCGCATGTTGCAAGGACGGGTGGCTATCGTGACGGGCGGTGCCTCGCCCCGCGGCATTGGCAAGGCGACCGCGCGCGCATTCGCGGCCAATGGCGCGCGGGTCGTCATTCTGGACCTGGATGCCGGGCAGGCCGCCGCCGCCGCTGCCGACCTGGGCGGCGAACACCTGGGTCTGGGGTGCGACGTGACCGACCGCGCTGCCTGCGCGCGTGCCGTCGCCCTCGTGCTGGAGCGCTTGGGCCGCGTCGACGTTCTGGTCAACAACGCCGGCATTACCCAACCGGTGCGCCTGATGGATATCACCGCTGAGGGTTACCAGGCGGTCACCGACGTGTCGCTGCGCGGTACCCTCTACATGACCCAGGCGGTGGTGCCGCACATGCGCGAGCGCCGACAGGGCTCGGTGATCTGCATGTCCTCGGTTTCGGCGCAACGCGGCGGCGGCATTTTCGGCGGGCCGCATTACTCGGCGGCCAAGGGCGGCGTGCTGGGCTTGGCGCGCGCGATGGCGCGCGAACTGGGCCCCGACAACATCCGCGTCAACGCCGTTGCGCCCGGATTGATCCGCACCGACATCACCGGCGACAAGCTCACGCCCGAGCTGACCGCCGAAATCGTACGCTCGGTGCCGATCGGGCGCTTGGGCGAGGCCGCAGACGTGGCCGGCTGCTGCCTGTTCCTCGCCAGCGACCTGTCCGCCTACGTCACCGGCGCGACCCTCGACGTGAACGGCGGCATGCACATCCATTGAAAGAGTCTTTTTGGCATGCGCAATGAATCGATGAACCGCCGGACCGCGTCGGCCCGGCGGCGTTTTCTGGCCCGAACGGGCGTTGCGGTGCTGGCTGCGGTCGGCTTGTCCGGCGCGCGCGCGCAGGAGTGGCCGGCGCGGCCGATCAAGCTCATCGTGCCGTTCCCGCCCGGTGGCGCGCTCGACGGCTACGTGCGCGCGGTGCAACCGGTGCTGGCGCAGTCACTCGGCCAGCCTGTCGTGGTCGAGAACACGTCCGGCGCCGGTGGCCTGATCGGCGCGCAGGCGGTCGCGCGCGCCGCGCCCGACGGCTACACCGTGCTGGCGGGCAACGTGCAGACCCTGTCGATGAACGCAGCGGTCTATGCCAAGATGCCCTACGACCCGCAGGCCGACTTCGAGCCGGTGGTCCAGACCGTGATGGTCAATTACGTGATGGTCGTGCACCCGTCGGTGCCGGCGCGCACGTTGCCCGAGCTCTTGGCCTGGGCCCGTGCCCAGCCCGGCCGGCTCACCTTTGCCAGTTCGGGCGTCGGCAGTGCCCAGCATCTGGCGGGCGCGCTGCTACAGGCGCGCACCGGGTTGCAGTTCACCCACGTGCCATACAAGGGCATCGGCGCGGTGGTCGGCGACATCCTGGCCGGGCACGTCAACATGGTCATCTCGGACCAGGCGAGCATGATGCCGCATGTCAAGGCCGGCAAGCTGCGCGCGCTTGCGGTCGGCAGCGCCAATCGTTCGTCCGACTACCCGGACCTCCCGACCATTGCGGAGGCGGCCAACCTGCCCGACTTCGAGGCGGTCGCGTGGCAGGGCTTCGCCGTGCCGCGCGGCACGCCAGCGGCGGTGATCGACAAGCTCAACAGCACGATGAACCGCTTGCAGACCGCACCGGCCACCGCCGAACGCCTGCGGTCCATGGGTTTCACCCTGGTGGGCGGGAGCGCGGAGGCGTTTCGCCGCTACATTGCGGCCGACTTAGCTAAGTGGGTCAAGGTCGCGCGCGACAACAACATTCGCGCCGAGCAATAGAGATC
>JAYVST010000511.1:0-1653 GCA_043775255.1 Burkholderiales bacterium | reverse complement strand
TCGGAGTGTTGCGTCAGGTCCGCTTGATCGCCTGTTTCAGGCTTCGGGCCGGATTTGGCGGTACAGGTCAAGGTAGTGCGCAGCAGCCGCCTCCCAGCCGAAATTCTCGCGCATGCCGGTTGCCTGCACGCGGCGCCACGCCGCCTGCGTTTGCCACAAGACGCCGGCGCGTTCGATTGCCGCGGCCAGGGCGGTGGCGTTGGCCGCGTCGAAAAGAAAGCCGTTGCCGTCCGTCGCGGCTCCCGCCTCTCGTACGGTGTCGGCCAGTCCCCCGGTGCGCCGTACCAGCGGCAGGGCGCCGTAGAGGAGCCCATACATCTGGGTCAGGCCACAGGGCTCGAAGCGCGACGGCACCGCGATCATGTCGGCCCCGGCGAATATGCGATGCGCCAGCGTCTCGTCATAGCCATGGCGGACCGCGACGCGGTTCGGCGCGCGCCTGGCGGCGGCGCCCCAGGCTGCTTCCAGTTCGGGTTCGCCGGTGCCCAGCATGACGATACGAGCGTCGATGGCAGTGAGAGCAGGCAACACTTCCAGCAGCAGGTCGAGACCTTTCTGTGCCGTCAGGCGGCTGACCACACCGACCAGCGGCCCGCGGGTGGCGCCCTCGAAGCCGAACTCGGATTCGAGGGCGCGCCGGCAGGCGGCCTTGCCGGCGGGATCGGCGGCGTCGTAGGGCGCGGCCAGCGCGGGGTCGCAGCGCGGGTTCCAGGCGCCGGTATCGACACCGTTGAGGATGCCGGCGAGTGCACCTGCGCGCGCCTGCAAGAGGCCCTGCATGCCGAAACCGTATTCGGCCGTCTGTATCTCGCGCGCAGAGGTCGGGCTGACGGTGGTGATGCGGTCGGCGTAGAACAGGCCGGCCTTCATGAAATTGAGCGCGCCGTGGAACTCCAGGCCGTCGATCGAAAAGAAAGGCGCCGGCAAGTCCAGCCCGGCGAACTCGGCGGCGCGAAAGCTGCCCTGGTAGGCCATGTTGTGGACGGTGAATACGCTGCCCGGTACGGCGCCGCCGCGCGCGCGCAGGTAGGCCGGGGCCAGGCCTGCGTGCCAGTCGTGGCAATGCACGATATCGGGGCGCCAGGCGCCGACCCCGCCGTCGGCGAAGCGTGCCGCAACCCGGCCCAGGAGGGCGAAGCGGCGCGCGTTATCGGGCCAGTCGCGGCCGTCGGCGTCCACGTAGGGATTGCCGGCGCGCGCATAGAACGCCGGCGCGTCGATCAGCCAGGCGCGCTGCTGCCCCAGGCGGCACGGGACCAGCGCCACTTCCGCCGCGCCCGCAGCCGCGCCCAGGGGGATGGCGCGGCCGCGGCTGGTTGCCGCCTCCATCAGGGCCGGGAAACCCGGCATGAGCAGCGCCACGTCGGCCCCGGCGGCGGCCAGCGCCGGCGGCAGCGCCGCATTCACATCGGCCAATCCACCGGTCTTCAAGGCCGGGTGGACCTCGGTACTAACATACAGGACTCGCATCGTGCGACGACGGCTCCTGCAGGTTCAGGCGGCATCGCGCGTTACCGCGTCGAGCATTTCCTGGGTCACCAGCGTGATGCCTTGTTCGCTGACCAGGAAGCGCCGTTCGTCGGCCGCGCGGTCGTGGCCGATCACCGTGTTCGCGGGAATCCGGCAGCCGCGGTCGACCACCACTTTCGACAG
>JAYVST010000510.1:0-3413 GCA_043775255.1 Burkholderiales bacterium | reverse complement strand
AAGCCGGCTCAAACGATTGATGTGTGCGACGAAAAGTCAGCCATGCCTCTGAGAATGGCTCCGGCGGCCGGTTGCGGGCAGATGAGTGGCGGAAGTCGTTGGTGCGAGAGGTTCTTGGCGGGTGAGCGATGAAACTATTTTGAACCTGTTTGACGTACCGATCTCGAAGCTCCCGCGTCAGTCCTCCAGGCCGGTCGGATCCACCTTGGGCCCGTGCCGCCGAGCAAGAGAAGATGGCTTTCGGAAATTCTGTTCGCGATGCGATTGACTCGGCTGACCTGGCCAACGCCCCCGGCCAGGAGCATTTCACGGGCTGGGCGGTCAATGTTCGCCGCCTGGGCAGAGTTAAACTAAAGAGCATTCCAAGCAAACTTATTCAGGGAAGCGGGCTTCCCTGCGGACAACCTGGAGAAAGCGGATGTCGCTGAAACTTGCCGAAAAAACCGCGGAAATCGCCGGCGACAAGAATGTCGCGAACTTCGTGACCCTGTTCGACGACAATCGCACGCGTGTCACCCAGTGGGTCATCGCGCCAGGCGAGCAAACCGGCTGGCACCTGCACGACTACGACTATCTGACGATCCAGCAGTCGACCGGCACGCTCCACCTGAAATTCGTCGACGGCAGCGAGAAGACGATCAACTACGTCCCCGGCACGGCGGTGATGTACCGCGCGCCTGTCGAGCACAATGCGACAAATACCGGCAACGTCGACATCCGCGTGCTCGAAATCGAATACAAGCGCTGAGGAGGCGCTGCCGACCTTGTCGTATGCAGTCGCTGACGTCCCGCGCTGTTGAGCGGCTCAGTGCATCGGCAGCATCACGTGTTGCCGGCAGACCGGCCGCGTTCCCAGGCGTGCGGTGGCCGGGCGCATCGGCAAGCGCTGACTGCGGGGCATTGCCGGCACCCTCATGGCACGTCGCGATAGATCTTCCCGCGCGCGCGCACCGGTTCGAGCAGCGACCAATCCCCATCTTCGACTTCGAACCCTTGCGGGTACGGCGGTCGCGGCTCCATCCCCGGCGAGCGCTCGACGCTGAACGCTTGTGCCACCGCGCGTTGCCGTTCCGCCGGCAGATCGGCGAACTCTCCGCCGGCGAGTTCGCCGATACGGGCAAGCACGCGCCGCACGGTATCGAAATCGCGCCCCAGCGAAGCGAGGATGTCGCCAAAGATGCGGTCGTCGTCGGCGCCCGGCACACCGTACTCGGCACCGGCAGGAATCATCAGCGCGACCACGGCACGCAGCGCACGCTGCTCCTGCACCGACAACGACGGCGCGGACGCAATGGAAATGATGGTCGGCATGGCGATCTCAATCGAACAGGTTGGCCAAACGCCGCTTGATGCTGTCGGCGATGACCAGCGCCAGCGCCTGAATGGTCGCGGTCGGATTCACGCCGCCCGAGGTGACGAAGATGCTGCCATCGACGATGAAGAGATTCTTCACGTCGTGGCTGCGCCCCCACTCGTTGACCACCGAGTTTGCCGGGTCGAAGTCCATGCGCGCAGTGCCCATCAGGCGCCAGCCCGCATGCGCGAGCGGCCCTTCGGCCACGACATCGACGGCGCCCGCGGCCCGCATGATTTCGGTACCGCGCGCCATCGAAAAATCGAACATGCGACGGCTGTTCTCCGACAGGGTGTAGTCGATCCTGGGCGCCGGTATGCCATCGGCGTCTTTCAGCACCGCATCGAGCGTAACGCGGTTGTGCGCCTCGGGAAGGTCCTCGCAGATGGCCAGCATGCCGGCACTGCGATCGAACAGGCGCCGATAGGCGCGGTGGTGGTCTTCGCCCCACGGCACGCGTCCGGCGGCCATGCCCGTCATCGCCGCCGCCACCGGCCCCTGGCCGCGCCCGAACTGGTAGGTGTAGCCGCGCACGAAGCCGCGCGCTGCGTCGGTCTCGTAGAACTGCTGGCTCCAGGTGACGATATGCGGGCCTCGATAGCCATCGAGCGGTTCGTCGAAGTAGCCGCGTATCGATGCATAGGGATGGAACATCAGGTTCCGGCCGACCTGGCCGCTGGAATTCGCCAGCCCGTCGGGAACCCGCAGCGATGCAGAGTTGAGCAGGATGCGCGACGTGCCGATGCCGTTGCACGCCATGATCACCATTTCCGCCGCCTGGAAATGCTCCACGCCGTCGCCATCGTGGTAGATCGCGCCGGTCGCCATGCCGGAATCGTCGGTGGTGATTTCGCGCACCCGGCAGCGGGTGCGCAATTCGACGCGCTGGCGGATCGCCTCCGGCCAGTAGGTGATGTCGGTGCTGGCCTTGGCGCACTGCGCGCATCCGGCGATGCAGTGGCCCAGGTTGATGCACTTCGCGCGCCCTTGGTATTCGACAGTCGCCATGGCGCTGTCGGCGGGCCACCAGTGCCAGCCGAGGGTGTTCATGGCGCGCCCGAGCACCGCGCCCGTCCGGCCCAGCGGCAGGGGCGGCAGCACCGCCTCCTTGGGCGGATAGGCGGGGTCGCCGGCCAGCCCCGCGATGCCCATCATGCGGTCGTTCAAAGCGAACCAGGGTTCGAGGGTGGCGTAGTCGATCGGCCAGTCGTCGGCCACGCCATCGAGCGTCCTGACGCGGAAATCCGACGGGTGCATGCGTGGAAAGTGCCCGGCACAGAGAATGGGTCCGCCGCCCACGCCGTTGAAGTTGGCCACCTTGATCGGCGAGCCTTCCTCGTTGACCGGATAGTCCGCGCGATTGCAGCGGCGGTTCGGGCTGATGGAAAAGTCGCCGTACTGCCGCTCCTCCCAGTCGCGCCCGTTGCTGGGGTAGTCGCCCGGCTTGATCCAGTCGCCCTGCTCCAGGCAGAGGATGCGCATCTTGGTCTCGGCCAGGCTCCACGCCACGGCCGCGCCCGAGGCGCCGGCTCCGATGATCAGGACATCGACCTTTTCGTTAGCGGTCATCGCGCCACAACTGCGGACGGTTGCGCACGGCGTCGAGCAGCGACCAGTCGCCCTGCTCCAGCACGTGGCCCTTGGGAAAGGGCGGCCGGGGCTCGAGGCCGAGGGAGATCATCACCCGGTCGTCGCGGTAGTAGCAGAGCAGCACCACGCGGTTGAGCGCGAACAAGGGTGCGCCGCCTTCCTGCTTGAAGACGGCGGCCACGTCGCGGCAGCGGTCGGGCGCCAGATCGGCGAAGGCGCCGCCGGCGAGCTTCGCCAGATGGGCGAGGGCGGTGCGCACGTCGGCGGTGTCGCGTTCGAGGCTCTTCAATATGTCGGCGAAGATCGCCTCGTCGTCGGCGCCCGGCACCTTGTAGGCGGCACTGGCGGGGATCATCAGGCCGACCACTGCGCGCAGGTCGCGGGCTTCGGCATCGGTAAGGGTGTGGGTCATGGGGAGACTCATGTTCTTTTGGACCGCGAGCGTCCCGCTCGCTTGGGATCATGAGCG
>JAYVST010000509.1:0-4655 GCA_043775255.1 Burkholderiales bacterium | reverse complement strand
CTGTTCGCCCCGGACCATTTCAACGGTTTTTTCCACGAGGTGATGCCGGCGATCTGCATCGGCACCGAAGCCAATGCGATTGGCGACTACGGCACGCCGGCGGGTGCGGTGAACGTGGCCGGCGCTGAAGCATTGAAATTGGCGGATGCCTTGATCGCGCAGGAATTCGACCCCGCCGTCTCGCGCCGCATGACCGTGGACCACGGTGTGGCGCAACCGCTGGAGTTGATGTTCGGCGGCCTCGACAGCCCGCCGGTGCTGCCGATCTTTCTCAATGCCGCCGGGCCGCCCGCCATTCCCACGGTCAAGCGCGTGACGGCCCTGGGTCGCGCGGTGGGCGCGCATTTCGCGGACGATGCGCGACGCATCCTCTTCATTGGCTCCGGCGGCTTGTCGCACGACCCGCCGATTCCCACCCTCGACAATCCGGATGCGGCCATGCGCGAACGCATCATCGTGCGCCAGACGCCGACGCCGGAGCAGCGTGCCGCGCGCCAGAGCCGGGTGGTGCAGGCCGGGCGCGACATGGCCGCCGGAACTTCCGATCGGCGGCCGCTCAATGCCGCCTGGGACACCCGCGTGATGGACATGCTGGAAGCAGGCGACTGGGGCGGCATCGGCGCCATCGGCGAAGCGGAAATCGTGCGCGAGGGCGGCGCATCGGCCCATGAAACCAAAGCCTGGATCGCGGCCTTTGCCGCGCTCGCAGCGACGACTGCGAGCGCGCCGGCGCAGTTTCGCTGGTACCGCGCGATTCCCGCTCTCATTGCCGGGTTCGGCATCATGCTGCGCGTGGCGTAAGCGCCGCGGTGAGTGCCGCGGTGAGTGCCGCGTGAGTGCTGCGGCGGTTGCATGGACTCTGCGGCGAGCGCCCTTGCGCTTGCTACGGGTTCAGCTGTTCTCGGCCGCATCCACCAGCACGAAGGCCACCAGGCAGGGCGTGTCCGAGCGGTTCGACCAGGCATGGTTGGTGCCGCGCTGCACCAGCACATCGCCTGCCTTCATGAGGGTTTCTGCTAGGTCCATCACTGCCCAGATTTCCCCGCTCATGATCAGCGCGTAGTCCACCGATGCGGTCTTGTGCATGAAGGGGTGAGGTTGCGGTCCGCCCGCGCGCTCGCCGCCGGCCAAGGCCTTGGCGCCGGATTCGCCCATCGACGCGAAGGCCGCACGCGGGTCGACGCGGCCCAGCCATTCGGCGTCGGGCGGGAACTCCACCACCCGGAACACCGTTCCATTCGTCGGCGGCGCGAGTTGCACCGGCACGCGGCAGGTGTCGGCGGCGCCGGTGTCGGCAGGGGCGGACCGTGTCACCCAGAGATCGGTTACGGCATGCGTCGGGATGCCGTGGATCGCCATCACGTGCGGCGAGGCGGTGTCTTCGCTGAAGGTCGAACGGCCCTGTGCATCGTGTCCGGTAACGATGCGGCGAATCGAACGACCTTTCGGGATGGTGGTTGCGCTGGTGGGTGTGGTCATGGCGTGTTGGTGGGGTGGGTGGAGTGGGCGGGTGGGTGGGTGGGGATGGCGCCGTGCGCCGGTGGATTGCCGCAGGACTGCATGGGTCGGGCGTCGCGCGGCGGTGCGCTAGTACATGACGATGCCGCTATCCATCATGATGTCCTGGCCGGTCATGTGCTTGCCGGAGTCGGAGGCGAGGAAGAACACCATGTCGCAGATTTCCGGCTCGGTGACCATGTCGCCCAGCGGCATCCAGGAGACGAAGCTCTTGCGGATTTCGTCGTGGCTCAGGTTCTGCGCCTTCGCGGCATTGGCCACTACCTCCTCGACGCGCTCGCCCGCGACCGGGCCGGGGCTGATGAGGTTGCAGCGCACCTGGTGGGCAGAAAGTTCTAAGGCGGCGGTGCGGGTCAAGCCCACCAGCGCCATCTTCGAGGTGGCATACACGGTGCGATTGACGGCGGGGCGCTTGCCGGTGAACGAGCCGATGTTGATGATGACGCCGGCGCGCTGTTTGATCATGTGCGGCGCCGCGTAGCGGATGCAGGCTAAGGGACCGTGGACGTTCACGCGCATGACTTCGTCGAGTTCGGCGCTGTCGATCTCCCAGCAGGGCTTTTGCACGCCCGAAATACCGGCGTTGTTCACCAGGATGTCGACAGTGCCGAAACGATCGATCGCTGTTTCTACCAAGCGCTTGCAGTCCTCCTGCCGACCGACATCGACAGCTACCGCCATGGCCTGATGCCCGGCCGCCTGCAACTCGGTTTCGAGCGCCTTGAGCGGCTCGAGGCGACGTGCGCCGAACACCACATGGGCGCCGGCTTCTGCGAACCTGCGGGTGAGAAGCAGGCCGATGCCACGACTGGCGCCGGTCACAACGACGACCTTGCCGGGGAATGCATGGTTCATGTCGGGGTTTTCATCGAAGCTGACTGGTTTTGGCTAATGGCATTGCATGGCCGCACCCCGCCGCAGGGGAATCGATCGCTCAAAGCGGCGCGGCGACGTAGTCGAGAGGAATTCGTAGGCAATGTGCCGGTAACGCAGGATGGCCAGCATCTTGCGCGTATAAGGCGAACCCGGCGCGCCCTTGAGAAGAAGTGCTTCGGTCATCTGCGGCGCCTCACTGGCGGGCGCCGCGCAAGAGCGCGGCCCGCACCAGCGGCAGGCGATCGTTGCCGAAATACATGTCATCGCCGACGAATAGGGTGGGCGAGCCGTAGCCGCCGCGCTGAATCACCTCTTCGGTATTCGCCTTGAGCCGATCCTTGATGTCCTGCCGGGCGATGCCGGCCAGAAAAGCGGTGCTGTCCACGCCGAGCTTGCGGCACAGGCCGGTGAGCACCGCGTCCTGCGAGATATCGAGGTCGCCGCCCCAGTAGGCTTCGAAGGCGGCAGTGGCGAACGCCGGCAGTTTGCCCTCGCCGTCGAGCAGCAGGCAGCCGCGCATCGCCTTGACACTGTTGACCGGAAACACCGTGGGCGGGAATTTGATGGCGACGCCGGAGTGTCGTGCCCAGTCTTGCAGGTCCTTCAAATGGTAGGCGCTCTTGGCCGGGACCGGATTTTCGCGCGACGCATAGACGCTCGGGTTGACGCTGTTGAAAATGCCGCCGACCAGAATCGGCCGCCAGCGGATCTCGGCGCCCAGTTCCTTTGCCAGCGGCTGGATGTTGTGGAAGGCCAGGTAGGTCCAGGGGCTGGAGATGTCGAAAAAGAAGTCGATCATGATTGGCCTTTCGCAGTGTCGCGCACGGTTTGCGCAGTCTGGCCGAACAGCACCTTCTTGGCCTCTTCATCCATTTTCGGCGGCCGCATTTCCTTGCCCAGATCGATGCCGCGCTTGGTCGCCGGGCGCAGGAACAGGCTGTTGTACCAACGCTCTACATGCGGAAATTCGGCCAGCGCGACCTGCTGCGCCTTGTGGGTGCGTACCCAGGGAAAAATAGCCATGTCGGCAATGCTGTACCCGGCGCCGGCGACGAAGGCGCCGGTGCGTGCCAATTGCGCGTCGAGCACACCGTACAGGCGGCTGACTTCCTTGCCATAGCGGTCGATGGCGTAAGCAATCTTCTCGGTCGCATAGAGCAGGAAGTGGCCGTTCTGCCCGGCCATCGGCCCCAGCCCGCCCATTTGCCACATCAGCCATTCGAGTACCGCCTTGCGTCCGCGCAGGTCGGCGGGCATGAACTTGCCGGTCTTCTCCGCAAGATAGATCAGGATGGCGCCGGTCTCGAACACCGCCATCGGCTCGCCGCCGCCGGGCGGGTCGTGATCGACGATGGCCGGCATGCGGTTGTTCGGGCTGATGGCGAGGAACTCGGGCTTGAACTGCTCGCCGCGCCCGATGTTGACCGGCTTGACGGTGTAGGGCAGGCCGCATTCCTCCAGCATGATGGATATTTTCCAGCCGTTCGGCGTGGGCCAGTAGTGCAGGTCGATCATCGGGTTCTCCAAAGTGGATCGGGTGTCGATCGTTCCAAGCACGTCGCGCCCTGTCCGAACATCATGTCATCGCGAATATACTGGCAGTTGTCCTCCGTCGGAATGTCCGGAAAGTGTTGCGGCCGGCTTTTCACGGAGTTCCCGATTTAGCCGAATGCCAGGAGAATCCCGTGCTTGCAAAAATGCTCGTGCCGACCGACGGGTCGGAGCTTTCCATGAAGGCCATCGAAGGCGCGATCGGCCTGGCCAAGCGGCTCGGTTCCAGCCTGGTGGTGTTCACCGCCATCGAGCCCTATCCCTACGCCAAGACCGGCGAACACACGCCGGTCGAAACGCATGCCCACTACGACGAGCGCTTGAAGGCGGAAGCGGCGGCGCGACTGGCGCCGCTCAAGGCGATGGCCGCGGCAGCCGGCATCAATGCCGATACCGCAGTCAGCAGTTCGACCAGCCCTTACGAGGCCATCATCCGCGCCGCCGGGGAGTATGGGTGCGACAGCATCGTCATGTCGTCGCACGGGCGGCGCGGCATAAGCGGGCTCTTGTTGGGCAGCGAAACCCAGAAAGTTCTGACGCACTCGACGATTCCGGTGTTGGTGTTGCGCTGAGTTCGACGGCCAAGCCGTGTCCGTGCGTCGGCGCGCGGATCCGTGTGTTCGCGTCCGGTTCGGCGCGACGCCGGGGTTTTACGTTCCGAACGCTCCCGCTTCCCGCGCGCCCTGAAACGCTGCGTATGCGAGCGGCGC
>JAYVST010000508.1:0-2932 GCA_043775255.1 Burkholderiales bacterium | reverse complement strand
GACCGGTTCACCGTCTCGACCTGTGGCGGCGCCATCCGGATTTCCGTACCGGAGGCCGCAAAGGTGCTTGCCTACGAGACGCCCAGCGCCAATCCGCGTCTCTGGAACCACGGGGTTGCGTTTTGCCTGCCGCAAGCCGAATCCGGCATGACATTACGGGACGTGATCCGCGAAATCGGCGCCGACGCCGAACCCATCCTGCCCGATACGCAAGGCGAACTGTTGTTCGACCTTGGTCTGGGATTGCGCACCGCCGACTTCATGGTGCGTACCCGCGACGTGGAACTGATCGGCGTCCTGCGCGCCGCCCTCGGGCAGCGCTGGAGCCAGACGCCTGCGGTCAATCAGGCCATCGTCGCCGCCAGTCCCACCCGTGTGATCGTCTCGAAAATGGCGCGGGTGGAAATCAGCAATCCGATCCCGCCGCCTGGTGGCGTCTCACCGGCCGGGCCGCACACCCACCTGTTGCCGGACATCATGCGCCACCACCGGGTCCACGATGCCAACATTCCGGTGCCGGCCGGCATGCTGCCCTGCCTCACGCTCTATCCGCCGCATCCGGCGCGCGATGCCGAAGGGCGCGAAAGGGCGTTCGAGCCGACAGCGCATCGCGCATTCCAGGCGCTGCTCGGGACCCATGGCGACCCTGTGTATGTGGCTGCCAAGCAAAGGGAATCGGTGCACAAATCGCGCCTCGCGCACCTCGGGTCATTGATCGCCCGGCGGCAGCGGGCGTTCGAAGCGGTGGCTTAGCGGACTGATCAAACGGCGCTGTACAACGTCCCGCCTGCCTTCGTCAGCGCAAGTGCGAGCTTTGCGTCAAAGGTTGCCAGGTTGGCGCCTGAGCGCAGAGCCAACTCGAGATAAGTAGCGTCATACGCCGACAACTCGTGCTCGCGCGCAAGCGCCATGATTGCAGAACGCTTTATCGGCGTACTGTCACCTTCAATGCGAATCGGCAATCGATCGAAGCGGTTCAGATAGTCGATCACCTGTGCTTCGGTCACGACCTTCCGCCGTTCTCCGACGAGAAGGGCATTGCTGACTTCCAGGTGCAGCAGCGACGGCGCGAGCCATGAGGCCGCGTCGGCCGATCGCAACAATTGACCCGCAAGGTGCGCTTCTTCAGGCTTCTGGCGCTCGAAAATCCACGCAAGCGCCATCGAAGCGTCGATCACGAGGTTCAAATCCGACCTTCTTCGATCCAGCTCGCCAATGCAGCACTGCTAACGCCGCGCACTCGCGGGAAAGCGAGCATCGCTTCGGCTGCAGCTACGCTCTCGGATTGGCTGCCGGAGCCTGCGGGCACCAGATCGGCCACCGGCTCCCCGCGAACGGTGATGGTGTAGCGCTTGCCGTTGCGCACCTCACGCAATAGTGCGGAAAGTTTGGCTTTGGCGTCGAAAGCGCCAACTTCTATATACATAGTTAACAACCTAGTTCATGAACTAGGTTGAATTGTCGCATGCATTAGATACCTTGGCTACAGTCCTTCCCGCATCCGCTTCGCATCCAGCGCGCGGTCGAGAAAGTCGAGCCGGTCCTGTCCCCAGAACCGTTCGCCATCGAGGACGAAAATCGGCGCGCCGAAAATCCCTTGCGCCACCGCCTCGTCGCTGTAGCGGCGATACAGCGCCTGAACTTCCGGTGCGGTTTCGCTGGCATGGAGGGCGGCGCCGTCCATGCCGTTCTCGTTGGCCACGGCAATGCGCACATCAACCGCAGCGGTGTCGCGTTCCTCAGCCCACAGCGCGCGCAGCAGCGCATGCGACAGGCGCGCCGCGTCCATGCCGTTCTGCTGGGCTGCGATCACCATCCAGCCCGGGCGCTTGTTCCAGTCGGGGTCGGTGATCAGTTCGGGGTAGTACTTCGGTTGCAGGTTCATCGGCATGCCGAGATAGTGGCGCCAGCGATCGAGATCCAGCGCGTGATAGGTGCGGCGCGCCGGCGGCCGGGTGCGCAGCGGCACGCCGCCGGTTTGCGTGACCACCGCCTGGAAGTCGTACGGCTTGAGGATCAGCGTCGCATGATGGCGCCGCGCGATGTCGACCATGCGTGGCCCGGCGAAATAGGCCCAGGGTGAGGAGAGGCTGTAAAAGCAGGAGACTTCGATCACGGGCTGGCCTTGTCGGAGCGTGTGTGCGGGTTCTGTGGATGTTCAGCGCTTGTGCCCCGCCGCAGTCGGCGCGCCGCTCATGTTGGCGTCGTAGCCCGGTGCGACCCAGGCGTCGACCACGCAGGTCTTGCCCGCGCGCGCCAGTGCCAATGCCTGCCGGATCGCCGGCCCAAGGTCCTGCGCGCGGCGGATCGGGCCGAAGCCTTCGGCGCCCATCGAACGTGCCATCGCGGCGATGTCGATCGCCGGCTCGCTCATGCGCTGGCCGATCCACTTGTTCTCCACCGGCCGGGCGCGCTCCTTCGCGACGCGTTCCTGGTGCAACTCGTCGTTGAAGAACGAGTGGTTGTTGCACACCACCATCACCAGCCCCAGCCCGTAATGCGCGGCGGTCCACACCGCGGTGTTGGCCATGAGGAAATCGCCGTCGCCAATGATGCCCACCGCGATGCGTTCGCTGCCACGCAGAGCGAGGGCGGCCCCCACCACGTTGCCGGGCCCGGCGCCGACCCCGCCGCCGCCGTCCCCACCGAGATAGTCGAGCGGGTGATGGAAATCGCGGTAATTGCCGTTCCAGCCCAGCGGC
The DNA here is from genome assembly GCA_043775255.1 of Burkholderiales bacterium. Taxonomy (GTDB): domain Bacteria; phylum Pseudomonadota; class Gammaproteobacteria; order Burkholderiales; family JAEUOS01; genus JAEUOS01. The sequence goes on along the minus strand of JAYVST010000508.1, from coordinate 230 downwards.
AGGCGCACCAGGCACACCTCCTCGGTCGGCGCGTGAAGCGCCAGCGCGTCGGCTACCGCACGGATGCTCACCACGTCGTCGTCCGGCGCCGGCGGCAGGGGCGACTTCACCGGCCAGGGGCGCGCCGCACGCGCGGTCACGCGCGGCAGCAGCGCGGCCACTGCGGCATCCGGCTCGCACAGCATGAATACATCGGCCGGCGCCAGGCTGCCGCTGTCCATGCTCCAGCC
>JAYVST010000507.1:0-3495 GCA_043775255.1 Burkholderiales bacterium | reverse complement strand
CTTGCCGATATCGGCCAGCGCGGCGTCTTCTGTTGGCCAGGAAGTGCTCTTCGGCATGGTGGTGTTGACATAGAGTTCTTCGCCGGTCGATTTGTCGATGGCCTTGATGGTCCAGGACGTGAGCGCCGTCTTGGTGATCGTAAGACCTGACGCGGCCAGCTTGGCGGACAACTGCTTGACCTTGACCTCGCCGACGATATGAAAGTCGGCAGGCTTGGCGGCAGAAGCAGTTTTGGTCTCGCCCTCGGTGGACCAGACGCGAAACCCGAAGGATTTGATCCGCTCCTTGATCATGTTTTCGGCAAGCTGCGAACGTGCGGGAGGGATCGGCTGGGTCGACTCGGCATTGCGAATCAACATTTCCACCGAAATTCTGGGGTCGCCATTGTTACGGATGAATTCCACCCGCTCCTTCTCGCTCATCTGATTGAGGGACTTCTGCACGTCCCGTACCTTGATGGTGGCGCGCGTGGTCAATCCGACGAGGCCGTCGCGGCCGGTCTGGGGCGCTTCTTCCGACAGGGTGGCCTTGATGAATTCACCGGAACGGGAAAGCATGTTTTGTGCAATCCAGTCGTAGTTCTTGTTGAGCGACTCCTGCGCGACATAAAGCCCGAGAGCCTTTTCGACCAATTGCCGCTTGGCGTCCGCACGCGCTTCAGCGCCGGCGGCGGCGGCATCGCCGTTGAACCGGGCCGGATCGGCCAGGCCGAGCGCACTGATGACAATCGTGCCGGGTTCGAGAGCTGGCTCCGCCGGCGCAACGGCAGGGGGCGCGGGGACTGGCGAAGCTGCTGCCACGGGCGCGGACGACGGCGCGGCGGCTGGTGCAGTTGTTGCCTGGGTTGGCGCGTCCGGCTTGCGTGGCATGGTCGTCCAGACAGCCCCTGCGACTGCGACGACCGCCGCTGCAACACCCGCAATCACAAGACCGGACTTGCCGCCCCTGCCGGCCGCATTTGTCGAATCTCCTGCGGTCGGCGTCGCAGGCGTGCTTTCCAAGGACTTGATCGTCGCGGCGACCAACGTATCGCCACCGCGCGCCGATGCGGCCGCCTTGGCGATGGTGGCGTCGGCAAGATTGACGACGGTCGAATCCGCCGCGACTGCCTTGCCTTCCACCACGTCGGCAATCGCACGTGCGAACTCGGCTGCGGTCTGATAGCGCTCGTCCGGGCTCTTCGCCATCGCCTTTCTGATCACGGCATCCCAGGCGGGCGGCAGCGTTGCGTTGAGCATTGACGGGGCAAGCGGCTCCTCCTTCAACACCTTGTGCATGATGGTGGTAACCGCGCCGGTAAACGGTTTCTCGCCGGTCAGGAACTGATATAGGATCACGGCGCAGGAAAACAGGTCGCTGCGGCCGTCAACCGGCTGCCCGAGGAACTGTTCGGGAGACATGTAGGACGGCGTGCCTAGCACCGTTCCTGCCTGGGTCAGCTCGGAGGTCTCGATGCGCGCGATGCCGAAATCCGCCACCTTCACGGATGCACCGCCGTCGAGCAGAATCACGTTGGCAGGCTTCATGTCGCGGTGGGTAACCCCGTGTGCGTGGGCGTGGCCGAGCGCATCGAGGAGTTCGCCCATGATGCGTCCGGTTTCCTTCACCGGGAAGCGGCGGTTTTCGTCGAAATAGTCCTTGAGTTCACGCCCCTTGATGAACTCCATTGCGATAAAGGCAATGCGGTTCCCGGCCGACCCCGCAGGCACGTCTACAACGGTGGCATCCGGATCGGCGGCCGGCGCGGCACCCGCCACGTCCTCGCCATATTCGTAGATGCCGACAATGTGCGGATGGTTGAGCCTGCCCGCAGCTTGCGCCTCGCGTTTGAAGCGGGCCAGCATTTCCCCCATCTGCGCCGGCTCGAACTGGTCGGTTCGAATCGTCTTGATCGCGACCGTACGCTCGATCAGCGGATCAAACCCTTCGTAGACCACGCCCATCGCGCCGCGCCCCAACTCGCGGCGAATCACGTACTTGCCCAGCTTGGCAATCTCAGCCATCACACACCTCGGAATTTGGCGCTGATACGCAACTTAAGCGCAGTGTGTTCAAGTCGAGCGGCGCCGGAGGCGTCCGCTTCAACGCGAACGGCTGCACCGGCCAAGCGCCGGACCAGTCCTATTTGTACTTGGAGTCGATTTCCCAGACGGCGGTCTGCACCAGCCGCTGCACCATGGTGTCGAGGCCGACCCCGCCTTTGGCGCCGTCGGACACCCCCATGACGGAAGTGCTGGCCTGCCCAACCTCCATTTTCAGTTCCTGATAGCCTTGCGCCACCTGTTCGGTGGTGTTGGCGTCCATGATCTTGTAACGCATTCCCACCAGCCATACACCAGTGGACTCGGTAGTCTGCACGTTCGAGACCACATGCCCCGCCACCGCGCCGCCCATGCCGAACAAACCGCCCAATGCCCCGAGGGCGCGGCCGTCGAAACCCTTCTTGTTCTCCGCGATCTGCTCGGCCTTGAGAATATCAAACTTGACGATCCATTTGGTGCTCTTGAGTTTGCCGACCTGCATCGTCTTGCGAGCCGCGTTCTGGTCGCCTAGGTTGTAGGCCAGCGCCACCTCATTGAGCAAGGGCCCGAGGTTCGAGCGCTCAAGCACTGAGAAATTCGCTTGCGAGAGCTCGAGTTCGGCGAAATCGGCGATGTTGTTGGGGCCGAATTTCTGCGCGAAGTTGGCGTTGTTGCTCTTGACTTCTCCTGGAATGACGACCAGCGGCGGCCCTTTCTTGCCCTTGTTGGCATACTCGACCGGCTTGTAGGCCGCTTGGTCTGCCGCCTCATTGGCCTTTTGCGAGGTGCTGCCGCCTGCCGTTGGTGATGGATTGCCAAACACCGGTTGAGCCGAGGCGTTGACGGACGCCAGTGTTGCAATAAGCGCGATCGCGAAAATGCGTTTCATTGGTCCATGCTCCTGCAAGTTGGACGCAGGCGCTACTTGCGCCCTATGTCCTGTTGACAATAATCGCTGTAAAGCCGTGCCACGGCTTCCTCGGCCTGCTCGTTGATGAGGGTGAGCGCCATGCCGGCGGTATCCGCACCGGCGTAGCTCTGGGAGCGCGCTTGCGTCTCGGAGATCTTCTTGCCGTTCGCCCCGGTCAGGATGAACTGCATACCGACGGCGACCTGATTGATCTTGAGTACCGGATTGACCGTGGCTGACGAGGATATCAGGCCGCGCAACGTGTAGTTGGCGGCCAGCCGCTTGGAAGCCGACAGCGCCGCGTCGGCGTCATTCTTGAAATAGGCATCGATTTCGGCCTGGGCCACCTGGCGCCGGATTTCCTCGGCGGTAAACGTCCGCAGTCCCATGGTGCGCAAGCGCTGGTTGACTGCTTCGAAATGCGGGCTGAACGCCCCTTGCCTGGCCTGGACAACCCCGTTTTTTTCCTCGCCGATCAGAACCAGAATCTTGCGGTTCTTGATCTTGTCACGACATGGGGTGGAAAGCAATGCGCCGACGCGCGCGCTGCGCTCGGCCTCTTC
>JAYVST010000506.1:0-3694 GCA_043775255.1 Burkholderiales bacterium | reverse complement strand
TGCTGTTCCCGAAGGACGTTATCGCCTTCAACCCGGCCTGGGCGCCGGGGGGCGCGATCCGCATGGGGCAGGCGATGGGCGGGTAGGGGGCCGGTTGGTGGCGCAAGTTAGGCGCAGGTCCAAACCCGAGCCGGAACCCGAGTCGGAACCCGAGTCGGAACCCGAGTCGGAACCCGAGTCGGAACCTGGGCAGGAACCCAAGCCTGATCCAAGCCCGAACCCAAGCCGGAACGCAAGTCAATGTCCGAGGCTCGAGTCCGCGTCTATGGACTCGCCTTCCCCTTGCGGATGGCCGACAAACGCGCGAACCACGCGGCCCCCGGCCCGACAAAGAGCAGCCAGGCGGCCACAGCTTCGAGCCCGATACAAGACATGTTGATCAGGCCCGCAGTCGGCGAATGCAGAAAGTCCTCGGTCAATTCCGAACCGGCCACCAACCATCCGATTACCAGGTACGCCAGCAGGCACCAGCGCGCCCAATTCTTGCCCTGATAGGTCCTTTGCGCCAGCCAGAAGGTCAGTGCGCCGAATATGACAATCAAGACCAGGGTGAGCATGAGCGGGGTCTGGGGATCATCCGGTCGATCGCCGCGGACGGCCGGAATCAGTGCAACCAGGCTCAGCAAGAGCGCGCCCACCACGAGATAGCAGGCGTTGGCGACCCCGTTCGGCCGTGGCGGTATCGCGGGCTCGGGGTCGGACACCTCAGTGCCGGGCGGGGAATATGGGTTGTGCATTACGGTTCGCGATCTTGAATGTGCGGGTTCTTGCCAAGGTATCCGGATCGGCGGCGGAAAAACAGGCCTTGATCGAGTTTATTGTCTTCCCGTTGACCGCGAGTGCTGTCACGACTGGATCTTGAGTGGACCAAGCGTAACCGACTTGGCCATATTGTGCGAGATTCGGGGTTTCAGCCTCGGATCGTCCATCGCCATGCTTGAACCTTCGGCCATTCGCAACAACGCTGCGTGCATCGCACCGCACGTCCGCCGCACGCCTGTCCTGCATGTGGATGGCGCGGATTTCGGCCTCGACGGCATAAGGCTGGTGTTCAAGCTCGAATTCCTGCAGCACAGCGGTTCATTCAAGGCGCGCGGTGCGTTCACGCACCTGCTCTTGCGCGAGGCCGGAGACGCCGGAGTCGTCGCCGCCTCGGGGGGCAACCACGGGGCGGCGGTGGCGTATGCAGCGCAGCGCCTGGGGGTCAAGGCGACGATCTTCGTGCCGAGCGTGGCGGCCCCTGCCAAGCTTGAGCGCATCCGCGCTTATGGTGCGGAACTGCGGGTGGTGGGGGAACGCTATGCCGATGCGCTGACTGCGAGCGAGGCGTTCGTGGCGGCGTCGGGTGCGTTGCCCATTCATGCTTACGACCAGCCGGAAACCCTGCTCGGGCAGGCGTCGGTCGGGCTGGAGTTGGAGGAGGACGCGCCGAATCTCGATGCCGTACTGGTGGCGGTGGGCGGCGGCGGGCTCATCGGCGGCATCGCGGCGTGGTACCAAGGGCGCACGCGGGTGATCGGCGTCGAGCCGGAGGTCGCACCCACGCTTGCGCATGCGCTGGCGGCTGGCCGGCCGGTGGATGCGCCGGCCGGTGGCGTCGCCGCCGATTCGCTGGCGCCGCGTAGGGTGGGGCAGTTGATGTTCCCCATCATGCAGCGCCATGGCGCGGGTTCGGTGCTGGTGTCCGATAAGGCCATTCTGGAGGCGCAGCAGGCCTTGTGGCGCGTGTTGCGGGTGGTGGTGGAGCCGGGCGGGGCGGCGGCGTTCGCGGCACTACTGTCTGGCGCATGGCGCGCGCAGGCCGGCCAAACGGTGGGTGTCCTGCTGTGCGGCGCCAACACGGACGCGGTCGATTTCGGCCGGAGCGCTCACGTATAGTTCGCATCCGGCAAAAACGATGGCCTTCGATGCCATCGTCATCACAAGGAGATTGTTCATGCGGTTCATGCTTGCGCTGGGCCTGATACGCGCCGTTGCGGCAACACTGGTAGTCGGTTGTGGCGGCGCATTCGCGCAGGATGGTGCAGCGGGCTATCCGAACAAGCCGGTGAAGATTGTCATCGGCCTGGCGGCCGGCGGCGGTATCGACGTCATCACGCGCATCGTCGCGCAAAAGCTCTCCGACAGTCTGGGGCAACCGGTGTTGGTGGAAAACAAGCCCGGCGCCTCCGGCATCATCGCCGCCGAGTTCGTCGCCAAGGCGCCGGCCGACGGTTACACGCTGATGATGGCGCCTTCCGGCCCGATGGTGTTCAACGCGGTTCTGTTTCCCAAACTCTCCTATTCACCGGTGAAGGACTTCGCGGCCATTGGCATGGCGGCGTCGTTCCCGCTGATCGCGGTGGTCAATGCCGCCACGCCGGTCAAGTCGATGCGCGAGCTGGTGGATTACGCAAAGGCCAATCCGGCCCGCGCCAACTATGCGGCCAGCACCGCAGCCTTCCAGTTGGCCTCCGAGCTCTTCAACATCCAGGCCGGCATCCGGCTCGAAAACATTTCCTACAAGGGCACCAACGAATCGCTCACCGCGGTGATCAGCGGCGACGTTCTCACCACCATTGCCGATTCCGGCCCGGCCTCCGGCGCCATCCGCGGGGGCAAGGTGCGCGCGCTGGCGGTGACCTCGCCCAAACGCATGGCCGCATTCCCCGAGGTGCCCACCATGGCCGAGGCCGGCTTTCCGCAGCTCGACATGCAACTTTGGGCGGGGTTGTTCGCGCCGGCCGGCACGCCGCCGATGATTGTGCGCAAGCTTGAGGAGGAACTGGCGCGGGCATTGAAATCGCCGGATCTCCTGCAGCGCTTCACCACACTGACCGTCAACGCCGGCGGCGCCACAGGCGCCGAACTGGGGCCGCTGATCTCGGCCGAAATCGCGCGCTGGGGTGAGGTAGCGAAGAAGGCCAACATCAAGTCGAACAACTGAGCATGGCGGCAGTGCTTGGCGCCCGGCCCGCGCCGGTGATCGACTTCCATGCCCATATGCTCGAGCCGGAGGTATTCAGGGCCTCCACCAACAAGACCGTGTTCACCGGCTTCGGCGCTGCGCCGGCTGCGGCGCCACGGCCCGGCGCGCAGACCCTGATGGCGCGCATGTTCGATGCCGCAGCCGAGGTCGAGGACATGGACGCGCGCGGCATCGACATGGCGGTGGTGAGCGCCTCCACCGTGCTGCAAGGCACTTCCTGGGCCGATCCGCTGACCGACATGGCGCTGTGCCGGCGCTGCAACGACCAGGCCGCCGACTGGGTTGCGCGGTTTCCGGCCCGTTTCATCGGCAGCGCGGTATTGCCGCTGCAGGCCCCCGCATTGGCCATGGTCGAAATGGAACGTTGCGTCGGCGAACTGGCCTTGCGGGTGGTCAACGTTTCATCGAGCTACCATGGCATATACATTGGCGATCCGGTGTTCCACCCGTTCTGGGCGGCAGTTGCATCGATCGGCGTGACGGTATGGATCCATCCCGAAGGGGCCGCCGATCCATGGTTCCAGCGCTATGCACTGTGGAATTCCGTCGGCCAGTCGATCGAGGAAACGCGGGCGATGGCTTCGCTCATCTATGAAGGCGTGATGCATCGCCACCCCGGCCTCAAAGTGGTGATGGCGCACGGCGGCGGCTATTTTCCGCACTACATGGGGCGGATGGATCGCAATACCGCGAATCGGCCCGACACCGTGCGCAATACCGGCGGGC
>JAYVST010000505.1:0-3312 GCA_043775255.1 Burkholderiales bacterium | reverse complement strand
GTGGTGGAAAACCGCGCCGGCGGGCAGAACGTGATCGGCGCGCAGGCGGCCGCACGTTCCGCGCCCGACGGCTACACCTTCTTCTACGCCACCACTGCGGCCATCGTCACCAACCCGCTTACCTTCAAGGCCCTGCCCTACGATCCGCCGCGCGATTTCGACGCCGTGGCGATGATCGCCAAATCGCCGATGGTGGTGGCGGTGGGCGCCAATGTTCCGGCGAAGACCCTGGCCGAATTGGTGGCGCTCGACAAGAGCAGGCCCAACACCCTGTCGTCCGCGCATGAGGGCCCACGCACCTTCAGCGGCATGATGAGCGCGGCGCTCAACCAGGCCACCGGCATGCAGGCCCTGCAGGTGCCCTACAACGGCGCTACGCCGGCGATCCAGGACACCATCGGCGGACGTACGCAGATCGTCTTCCTCTCCTCGGCCGCGGTGACCCCGTTCATCAAGCGCGGCGACCTGCGCCCGATCGCCGTCACGGTCGCCAAGCGCGTCTCGGGTCTGGAGGGTGTGCCGGCCCTGGCCGAGACCTATCCCGGCTTCGACTATTCGGGCTGGTTCGCGCTGCTGGCGCCGGCCGGCACGCCGAAGGACGTGATCCTGCGCGTCAACCGCGATGTCAATCAGGTGCTGGGTGAGCCTGAGGTGGCGCAGCGCTTGCGCGACCTCGGGCTGCTGCTCGAACCGGGGCCGCCGGAGGCGCTCAACGAGTTCCTCGCCGCCGAGCGCGGTCGCTGGAGCAAATTGGTGAAGGACATAGGCTTGCAGCCGGAATGAGGGCTGGGCCACAACCGATGCGGTGTCATGGCTTGGCGCCCGCGTGCGTGCTCCGGTTGGCGCATCACCAAGGCACGCAGTCCAAAAACATGCTCAGAAGCGCAGACCGAGCGATATCCGTGTCTGATCGTCGTCGCTGAAGTTGACCTTGCGGTCACGCGCCAGCCGGAAGAACATGTCGTCGTAGTCGAAAGTGATTGACAAGGCGGTAGCGGAAACCGGATCCGCATCCGCGCTTGCGCGCCCTTGCTTGCGCGACAAATCGACCGTCCAGCGCTGCCGCTCGGCCACAGCGTAGCGCCAGACCAGGTGCGTCACCTTCTGCCCGGTGTGCAGGCGATTGTCCTGCACCGTGAAGAGCGAGAGATTGGTCTTCGGCAACAGCTGGGTGCCGAAGCCGACGACAAAGGAATCATTGGGGTCGAAGTTGAGGTTGTAGTAGTCGCGCAGGTTGGTGCGTCCGAAACCGATCAGGCCGTAGACCCGGTCGCCGACCTGCACGTTGAGCGAACCGCCGGTGAAGCCGTGTGAAGCCAGTTGCAGTGAAGGAACGATTCTGCCGAAAGGAAATTGCGCGGTGTACTCGTAGCCTGTGCGGCTTTGTGCGAATTCATTCCCGCGCCGATAGTGCGCCAGCCAGAGCGCATGGGCGCCGAGGTTGGCACGCAGGTTGAGGTCCGTCGCGTCCTTCTGGCGTTCGGTGACGTAGTACGAAGGGGTGAGCTTGAAGGTCCAGGCGCCGTGCCGGGCGACTTCCGTCTCGCCGCGCGGTGCGGGGTCGGCGCAGGCGGCGGGGCCGAATGGCGGCGCGATGCAGGCGACGGCGACGATCATTCGCATCAGCCAATCCGGCGCGTGGCGCCTGCCGCGCGCGCGCGCCAGCGGCGCTGGGAAGACACACGATGGGTGGACCTGCGACGCGCTACCGGCCGGGCTTCGCGGGCATCCGCGACTGTGCATCGTCAATCCGGCCTCCTGTTCGATTCTCCAAGCACGGCCATTGTGCATCAGGCCGGGCGCGCGACGGCTGGGCGCGGCGGCATCCGGCGAAAAACTTCCGTAGCGCCAGCCCGATCGGCGATAATTTCCATCGCGCAGACTATTGAAAGTGAAGCTGCTCCGTGACCTGTGGGCCCGACGACATCGCATTGCAACCACCCACGCCGTGGTCCGAAGGTCCGTTGGCGCCCACACAGCGCCGGGCGCTGCGCGCCGACGTCGATCGCGCCGGCGCCGAACTGCGCAAGCTGCCACAGGCGGAGCAGCAGCGACTGTATGAACGATCGCGCGCGGCGAGCCCGACCCTGTTCGCCCTGCTGCAGCGGCTGCGCGAGGATCCGGCGATTCGCCCGCTGGTGCAGGCGGCAGTCGAACGCACCCGGCTCGCCCCTTCGCAAGCCGAACTCGGACGCGCGCAGAAGCGTGCATACGCCGGGGCGCTGCGCGCCGGCGGCATGGCGTTCCGGCCGGCGGCAGCGATCGTGCTGCATCGCCTGCGCGAGGAGTTTGGCCAGGACAATACCAGGCGCGTGAAGCTCTCGGACTTGCAACGTGGCTATCTCGCGGCCGCGGCGCGCGTGCCCGGCGGTGGCTGCGAGGCTGCTGCAAGCGTGATGGCACTCTCGACGGTGAGCGAGCTATGGGACGCCGAGGCCGTCGCACAGCAAGATGGCCGGCGCGACATGCTTGAGGTCGCCGCCGACTACCACCCGTCCATGGCGGCCAGCGTCGCGCCGCGCGCCGGCATCGCGGTCGGAGAGAGCCTCTTTGCCACCGGCATCCTGGCCGCCTGCCTGCATATCGAAGCCGGGGTGCGTGGCTTCCCGGATTTCGCCGAGGCCATGGCGGCCGATCTGGGTGATGCCGTGCGGCCCTATCTGCGCATGTTCTACGAGGCCATTCGTCATTGTCCGGGCTTCGACATGTCGGACAAGAAGGCCACGGCCGCCGGCGGCGACCTGCTGTTCGCATAGGCGTCGAACGCGCGAACCGGCACGGCGCTCTACTGCGTAGTCTTTCGACCAAGCATAAGGATCGGCACATGGGCAAGGGGCGGCTTGAAGCATTCAGCGACGGTGTCATCGCCATCATCATCACCATCATGGTGCTGGAAATGAAGGTGCCGCACGGCGCCGCCTGGGCCGATCTGGCCAAGCTGGGCCCGGTGTTCCTGAGCTACGTGCTCAGCTTCGTCAACGTGGGCATCTACTGGAACAACCATCACCACATGCTGCACGCGGTGAAGCAGGTGAACGGCGGCATCCTTCTGGCCAACCTGCATCTGCTGTTCTGGTTGTCGCTGATGCCGTTTGCGACGGGCTGGATGGGCGAGAACCACTTCGCCGAATTACCGGTGGCGCTGTATGCGTTCGACCTGACGATGTGCGCGGTGGCCTACATCATCCTGCAGGGCCTGATCATCCGGTCGCACGGCCGAGAGTCTGCGCTGGCGCAAGCGGTGGGCCGCGATACCAAGGGCAAGATTTCCCTGTCCGCCTACCTGATCGCGATGCCGACGGCGCTGCTCGG
>JAYVST010000504.1:0-2180 GCA_043775255.1 Burkholderiales bacterium | reverse complement strand
GGCTGCATCGAGCATTCGAGGCCGTGGACCATGCCGATGGGGCGGCAGGCGACCTGGGCCTTGATGTCGAGTCCTTCGGTTCTCGCTTTGGCAACGCGCTCCATCACGGCGCGCCATTTGTCGGGAATGTGGTCGCGCTGCAGCAACGTGAAGGAGAGGGGGCGGCCGCTGACGCGCGCGCAGTCGCGCAGGATGTTGAACTCTTCGTCGATGTCGTCGAAGTCCGAGATCATCTGCAGCACGCCGCGGCCGGTTTCGCCGACGGCGCGGGCGATGCGGGTGAGTTCGTTCGCGGCGACGCCGAAGGTAGGTGTCTGTTCGCCGCGCGAGGTACGGTGCACGAAGGTGCGTGAGGTGGTGAAGCCCAGCGCGCCCGCGGCAATGGCTTCCTTCACCACGGCGGCCATCCTGGTGATGTCATCGGGCGTGGCTTCTTCGCGGTTTGCGCCGCGCTCGCCCATCACGAACACGCGCACCGCGGCGTGCGGAATCTGCGCGCCCAGGTCCATGATGCGCGGCGTTTTCGCCACCGCGTCCAGATACTGCGGAAAGCTTTCCCATTCCCACTTCACGCCTTCGGCGAGCACCGCACCAGGAATGTCTTCCACGCCTTCCATGAGCTCCAGCATCCATTGCCGCTGATGCGGCTGGGCCGGCGCGAAACCGACGCCGCAATTGCCCATCACCGCAGTGGTCACGCCATGCCATGACGAAGGCGTCATCAGCGGGTCCCAGCTGGCCTGCCCATCGTAGTGGGTGTGGATGTCGACCCAGCCGGGCGCGACCAACAGGCCGTCGGCGTCGATGCTGCGCTTGGCTGCGCCGGCCACTTTGCCCACTTCGGCGATGCGGCCTTCCTTGATGGCCACATCGCCGGTGAACGAAGCTGCGCCTGTGCCATCGACGATGTTGCCGCCGCGGATGATCAAATCATGCATGCGTACTCCTGTGCGGGTTGTCCTGCCGATCAAGGCGGGAATCATACAGGCAGCGTCGTGCACGCCGTCGGCCCGGCCCGTCGCGCGCCTTGCGCCATGACTCTGGGCGCCGAGCGTCCCGGCGTGCGCCGCCGCACCAACGCGCCGCCCAATCCGGGTTAACATTCGGCCCCCGCATTACGCGTCGGTGCCGCACAGCACCCGCCTATGGAATTAGCGATACTTTTCGCCCTCATCCTTCTCAACGGCCTGTTCGCGATGTCGGAGATCGCGTTGGTAGCCTCCCGCAGGGCGCGTTTGCAGAGAATGATCGATGAGGGCGACCGCGGCGCCGCCGCCGCCGCGCAACTGGGCGCCGACCCCACCCGCTTCCTCTCGACCATACAGATCGGCATCACCTCGATCGGCGTGCTAAACGGCATCGTCGGCGAGGCCGTATTCGCCGTGCCGTTCGCCCACTGGCTGGTGACCATCGGTCTGCCGCAACCGTATGCCGGCTATGGCGCCACCGGCCTGGTGGTCATGCTGATCACCTACGTGACCATCGTGCTGGGCGAACTGGTGCCCAAGCGCATCGGACAGAGCCGGCCGGAAGCCATCGCGCGCCTGGTGGCGCAGCCGATCGGCTGGCTGGCGGCCGCCACCCGGCCCTTCGTGCGCCTGCTCACCGGCTCCACCAATGCCGTGCTCAGGCTTCTGGGCGTGAAAAATTTGCAGGGCGCCGCCGTCACCGAAGAGGAAATCCACGCCGTACTCCAAGAAGGCACCAGCGCCGGCGTGATCGAGGCCAACGAGCACACCATGGTGCGCAACGTGTTCCTGCTCGACGACCGCCAGATCGGCTCCCTGATGGTGCCGCGCGGCGACGTGGTGTGTCTGGATGCGGATGAACCGTTCGAAGCCAACCTGAAGCTGATCGAGGATTCGGATCATGCGCGCTTTCCGGTGGTGCGCGGCGGGCTGGAGAACATCCTGGGCGTGGTCAATGCCCGCAAGCTCCTGTCGCGCGTGGCGCGCGGCGCCAAAGCGGACCTGTCGCAGGACCTGCAAACGCCGCTCTACATTCCGGAGACGCTCACCGGCATGGAGCTGCTGGACAACTTCCGCGCCTCCGGCACGCAGATGGCCTTCATCATCGACGAATACGGCGAGCTGCTCGGCATCGTCACCCTGCAGGACCTGATCGAGGCGATCACCGGCGAATTCCAGCCGCGCGATCCGGAGACCTCATGGGCCTTCCAG
>JAYVST010000503.1:0-1974 GCA_043775255.1 Burkholderiales bacterium | reverse complement strand
CATTGCGGCGCTGGTGGCAGCCGGTTATCGCGCCATCGCCTGGGACATGCCCGGTTATGGCGGCTCGGCCATGATCGATCCGTATGACAACCACGGCTTAGCGCGTGCGCTCGAAACCCTGATCGATGGCGCCGGGGCGCACCGCAACGTGATCCTGGGGCACAGCATGGGCGGCATGGTGGCTCAGGAAGCGGCGGCGTCGTTTTCGCACAAGCTGCACGGCCTGATCCTCTCCTGCACCTCGCCGGCCTTCGGCAAGCCCGGCGGCGACTGGCAGCGCGGTTTCCTGCAAAGCCGTTTCGCGCCACTCGATGCGGGGCGCGGCATGGCGGGCCTGGCCCCCGAGCTGGTGGCGGCGATGATCGGGCGCGATGCCGAGGCCGCGGGTGTCGCGCTGGCGCAGGCCGTGATGTCGCAGGTGCCCGAAGCCGCCTATCGGGCCGCGCTCTCTGCCATCGTGGCTTTCGACCGGCGCGCCGATCTCGGCAGCATCGCCGTGCCGACGCTGTGCATGGCCGGGGAGGATGATCGCAATGCACTACCGGCGGTGATGGAGAAGATGGCCCAGCGCATTCCCGGCGCGCAATATCTCTGCCTGCCGCGCATCGGCCATCTCGCCGGCCTGGAAGCGCCGGCCATGTTCAACGCGCCGGTGCTCGATTTCCTCAAACGTCACTTCCCGTCATAGGAGGCCCCATGGCTGCGGTCCTGCAATCGCCCTCTACCACCCGCTATGTGCCGCCGCCGATCGTGGGCGAGTATGGCGGCCTGACGCAAAAGCAGCATGACCTGCTGGCGCTCGCTGCCGACCTCGGGCGCAACCGCTTCGCCGCGCGCGCGGCGAAAATCGACCGCGATGCCGTCTTCCCGTTCGAGAACTACGACGACATGCGCGCTGCGGGTCTCCTTGGCATCTGCGTACCGGAAGAGTATGGCGGACAGGGCGCCGATTTCGCCACCTATGTGATGGTCGGCGCGGAGATCGGCCGCCACTGCGGCGCCACCGCTCTCACCTACAACATGCATGTGAGCTCGACCATGTGGGCCGGCTTCATCGCCGACGACCTCGACATGAGCGACGCCGACCGCGCCGCGCACCGGCACAACCGCGCCATCCACTACAAGCGCATCGTCGAGGACGGCAGGATCTACGCCCAACCTTTCTCCGAGGGCGGCGCGGCGGCGGCCGGCAAGGCCCCGTGGGGCACGCTGGCGAAAAAGGTCGAAGGCGGCTACGTCGTCAACGGCAGGAAGATCTTCGCTTCCCTGTCGGGTGCGGCCGACTACTACGGTGTGCTCTGCACCCTCGACCGGCCCGGCGCGACCCAGCGCGACTCGTTGTACCTGGCGGTTCAGCGCGATTTGCCGGGCGTGAGCATCACCGGCGACTGGGATCCGCTGGGCATGCGCGGCACCGTCTCGCGCAACCTGATCTTCAAGGACGTCTTCGTACCGGAGACCGAGCGCATGATGCCTGAAGGCATCTACGCCCAGGCGGCACTGCGCTGGCCGCACATGTTCGCCACGCTCTCGCCCACTTACATGGGCATCGCGCAGGCCGCCTACGATTTCACCGTCCAATACCTGCGCGGTGAAGTGCCCGGCATGCCGCCGGTAAAGCGCCGCATGTACCCGACCAAGCAGGTGGCGGTAGCGGAAATGAAGATCAAGCTGGAGCAGACCCGCGCGATCTTCCTGCAGAATGCGCGTTCGGCGCGGGTCGATCCGTCCAAGGAAGTGCGCCTTGGCATCTACGCGGCGCATTACACGATCATGGAGAACGCCAACGACATCTGCCGCCTGGCGGTGCGCACCTGCGGCGGGCAGTCGATGTTGAAAAGCCTGCCGCTGGAACGCATGTACCGCGATTCGCGCTGTGGCTCGTTGATGCTGCCGTGGACGGCCGAGCTGTGCGTCGATCGGCTCGGGCGCGAATGCCTGTACGAGCCGGGCGAGCGTGACGAAGACGTCGTG
>JAYVST010000502.1:0-3664 GCA_043775255.1 Burkholderiales bacterium | reverse complement strand
GCGGCGGGAGCGCCGGCATGAGCACGCCGGTGGCCATCGTCGGCGGCGCTGCTACTGCGGCGGGCGATTTCCTCAAGCGCCTGCTTGAAGGGCGGCCGCAGGCGCTAGAGCGCGCCCCCGACTGGTTCACCCGGCTGCGCTCGGCGGCGGTCGATCGGGTCGGGGCCCTGACGGTGCCGACCACGCGCGACGAGGAATGGCGCTTCACCGACATCGCGCCCTTAGCCGGCCGCGCGTTCGATGCGGTGCAAACCGCGCCGACCCTGTCGCAGGCCGACATCGCGCGTTTCAATATCGAAGAAGCCGCGCAGCGCCTGGTGTTCGTCGATGGCGTATTTGCGCCCGCATTGTCGACCGGCGTTGACGGGCCCGGCGCGCAGGTGACGACGCTGGCCCAGGCGCTGGCTGCGCGCACCCCCGGCATCGAGGCCCACCTGGGCATCCATGCGGGGTATCAAGACCAGCTTTTCAGCGCGCTCAACACCGCTTTCCTGCGTGACGGCGCGCTGATCATGGTGCCGCCCGAGACGGCCGTGGCAGATCCGGTGCACCTTCTGTTCATCGCCACCCGCAAGAACGGCGCGAGCCATCCGCGCTGCCTGGTTTCGGCCGGGCCCGGCAGCGCAGTGACGGTGGTCGAGGACTATGTCGCGCTCACCGACGAAGCCTATTTCACCAATGCGGTGACCGAAATCGCGCTTGCCGACAACGCGCGCGTCGCCCATGTCAGGGTGCAGCGCGAAAGCGGCGCGGCGTTTCACATCGGCCGCTGCGCTGTATCGATGGGACGCGCCGCCGTCTATCGCTCGGTCGGCGTGGCGCTCGGCGCGCGCATCTCGCGCCTTGACCATTGCGTGACGCAGGCCGGCATCGGCAGCGAGTGCACGCTCGATGCGTTGGCGCTGATCGGCGGCAACCAGATCGCCGATACCCATAGCGTCATCGATCACGCCCAGGCGCACGGCACCAGCCGGCAACTGCACAAATGCATCGTCGGCGCCGCCGCGCAGGCGGTGTTCAACGGCAAGGTGCTGGTGCGGCAGGGGGCGCAGAAGACCGATTCCGCGCAGTCCAGCCGCAACCTTCTGCTCTCGCCCAAGGCGCGCGTCGATACCAAGCCGCAACTCGAAATCTTCGCCGATGACGTCAAGTGCGCGCACGGCGCCACCGTCGGCCAGCTCGACGCCGACGAGGTGTTTTATCTGCGCAGCCGCGGCCTGTCCGAGCCGGCGGCGCAGAGCCTGCTCACCTATGCCTTCGGCGCCGAGATCATCGACCGCATACCCATCAGAACCCTCAAGACGCGCCTCGGCGAGGCCGTGCTTGCCAACACCGCAGGGACACCATGACAGCAAGCGCACGCAAGCAGCCGATGGCCGCCGGACTCGACACGACGGCGATCCGCGCCGATTTTCCGATCCTCCGGCTCGCAGTCGAAGGCAAGCCGCTGGTCTACCTCGACAACGCCGCCTCCAGCCAGATGCCGCAGCCGGTGATCGACCGGCTGGTGCGCTACCAGACCAGCGAGCACGCCAACATCCATCGCGCGGTGCATTACCTGTCGGAGACGGCGACGCGCGAGTACGAGGCGGCGCGCGGCAAGCTGGCGCGCTTCATCAACGCCCGTGAAGAGCGCGAGGTGATCTTCACCAGCGGCACGACCGAAGCGATCAACCTGGTGATGCACGGCTATGGCCGGCGCTTCATCGGCGCCGGCGACGAGATCATCCTCACGACGCTGGAGCACCATTCCAACATCGTGCCCTGGCAGATGCTGGCCGAGGAGCGTGGCGCGGTGATCCGCGTGGCGCCGATCAATGACGCCGGCGAACTGCTGATCGACGACTACGAGGCGCTCTTCAATGCGCGCACGCGCCTGGTGTGCATGACCCATGTGTCGAATGCGCTCGGCACCGTCAATCCGGTCAGGCGCATGATCGATTTCGCGCATGCCAAGGGCGTTCCGGTGCTGGTCGACGGCGCACAGGCTGTGCCGCACATGCGGGTCGACGTGCAGGCCCTGGATTGCGACTTCTACGTGTTCTCCGGCCACAAGCTGTGCGGCCCGACCGGCATCGGCGTGCTCTATGGTCGCGCCCTGCTGCTGGAGAAAATGCAGCCCTTCAAGGGTGGCGGCGACATGATCCTGTCGGTCACATTCGAGAAAACCACCTATGCCGGGATCCCGCAAAAATTCGAGGCCGGCACGCCACCGATCGCCGCCGCCATCGTTCTGGGCGCGGCGATCGACTACCTCTCGGGGATCGGCATGGACGCGATCGCCGCGCATGAGCATGACCTGCTGGCCTACGCTAGTGCGGAGCTGGCGCGAATGGCCGGCGTGCGCATCGTCGGCACCGCGCGCCAGAAGGCCGCGGTGCTGTCGTTCGTGATCCAGGGTGTGCATCCGCACGACGTCGGCACGCTGCTCAACCAGGAGGGCATTGCCGTTCGCACCGGGCATCATTGCGCCCAGCCGGTGATGCAGCGCTTCTCGCTGGCGGCGACCTCGCGCGCGTCGTTCGCGTTCTACAACACCCATGCCGAGGTCGATGCGCTGGTGGCCGGCATCCGCCTGGTGCAGAAGGTGTTCACGTAATGGCCGCCAGCAAGGCGCTCTACCAGGAGGTGATCCTGGACCACAACAAGAAGCCGCGCAACTACGGCGTGCTGGATCGCGCGACCCATCGCGCCGAGGGCCACAACCCGCTGTGCGGCGACCATCTCAAGGTCGGGCTCGCGCTCGATGGCGAGCGCATCGACGCGATCGCCTTCGAGGGCGAGTCCTGCGCCATCTGCAAGGCCTCGGCCTCGATGATGACAGGCGCGGTCAAGGGCAAGCTGCGCCCGGAAGCCGAGGCGCTGATCGGCGAGTTCCGCGACATGTCCACCGGCAAGCTTGATGTCGCGGGGCCGCACCACCTCGGCCGCCTCACCGTTTTCGCCGGCGTGCGCGACCTGCCCACCCGCGTCAAATGCGCAATCCTGCCGTGGCACACCCTGCACGCGGCGCTCAATGCCCTGCCCGTCGTTTCCACCGAGTCCGACGGCGACCCCTTGCACGCGCCGATCGGCGCTGCCTGAAGCGAATCCATGCCGAAAATCGACGACATCGAAGACACGCCGAACCCGAACGCGAAAAAGTTCATCCTCAAGGAGCCGTTGACCTGGGGCATTTCGCGTTCCTTCGAAAATGCCGAGCAGGCCGCCAACGATACGCTCGCCGCGGCCCTGTTCGACTTCGAGCATGTGACCAACGTGTTCTATGTCGACCGCTGGCTCACCGTCACCCAGGATGGCCGCGCCGACTGGCGCGAACTCTCGCGCGACATCGCCGGTCCGATCCGGGCGGCCCCGGCGGCGAGCGAAGCGTCGGAGCATTTCGCGCAGACGGCCCAGCCGACGCTCGATGACATGGCGCCCGAAGACCGGGCGCGCTTGGAGCAGATCAATACCCTGCTCGACGCCCAGATCCGGCCCTATCTGCAGGGCGACGGCGGCGATCTATACGTGCTCAGCCTCACCGGCAACCGCCTGGTGGTGCATTACCAGGGCGCGTGCGGCAGCTGCCCCAGCTCGCTTTCCGGCACTCTCGCCGGCATCGAGAATCTGCTGCGCACCATCGAGCCGGACATCGAGGTCACGGCGGTTTGAGCGGAATCGC
>JAYVST010000501.1:0-6456 GCA_043775255.1 Burkholderiales bacterium | reverse complement strand
CCCCATCTCGAGCGGCTGCTCGCTGCCGACAGCACCAAGGCTGCCGAGACTTTCCTGCAGTTCAACCGGATGTTTGCGCGCGCCGGCGACCGCAAGGCGACCCTGTCGATCGTCCAGCGTCTGGCCGCCAATTATCCCGATCTGGCCGAAGCCCATGGCGCGATCGCGCAAGCCGCCGCCAATGCGGATGAAGACCAGCTCGCCATCCGCGAAGCGCGCATGGCCGCCCGCCTGAAGCCGGAATGGGAGTTTCCGCCCCTGCTGGCGGCGCAATTGCTGTCCAAGCGTTCGCCGACCGAAGCAACCGAGGAGTTGCGCGAATATCTTGCGAAGAACCCGGCCTCGTCGGAAGCGCGCATGGCGTTTGCCCGTTCGCTGGTGGCCGAAAAGAAGTACGGCGAAGCGCGCGCCGAATTCCAGGCCATCGAGAAGCGCTTTCCGGACAATGCCGACGTGCTCTACGCGCTTGGCCTCTTGGCGCTCGATGCGAAGGACTATGTCAGTGCCGAATCGTCCTTGAAACGCCTGCTTGGCCAGAATCCGCGCGACCCCAACCTGGCCTTCCTATATCTGGGCCAGGTGGCCGAAGAGCAGAAGAAATTCGCCGAAGCGCGCGCCTATTACCTGAAGATCGAAAGCGGCAACCAGTACATGAGTGCGCAAAGCAGGATCGCGCGCAGCTACGCCAAGGAAGGGCGGATCGCCGACGGCCGTACGCACCTGCAGGGTCTGACTGCGGTCAACAACGACCAGCGCGTGCAGATCGTGCTGGCCGAAGCGCAGATGCTGCGCGAGGCCAACCTCAATCGCGAAGCCTTCGATGTTCTCGAAAAAGGACTCGACCGCCTGCCCAACCATCCGGATCTGCTCTACGACTTCGCGATGGCGGCCGAAAAGGTGGCGCGCATGGATCTGCTGGAGACGAATCTTAAGAAAGTGATCCAGTTGAAGCCCGACCATGCGCACGCCTACAACGCGCTGGGCTATTCGCTGGCTGATCGCAACGAACGTCTCTCCGAGGCGCGTGAGCTGATCGAAAAGGCGCTCAAGATTGCGCCCGACGATGCCATGATCATCGACAGCATGGGCTGGGTGATGTACCGCCTGGGCGATCTCGAACGCGCACGCGAGTTGCTCGCGCGTGCCTATACGCTGATGCCGGACGCGGAAATCGGCGCTCATCTGGGTGAGGTGTTGTGGAAGATGGGACGGACTGCGGAGGCCGACAGTATCTGGCGCGAGGCCCTGGCGCGCGCGCCGGACAACGAAACCCTGAAGAACACGATAAGGCGCTTGAAGCCTTGAGCATGGCCGCGCCGCATGTCCGGCGCGTGCGCGTTGGGCGCCGTGGCGTTCTGGGCTTCGCGCTTGCTTGCCTCGGGTCGGGGGGGTGTGCGCTGCCGGTCAAACCGGCTGCAGTTCCACCGGCCGATGCGGGGCAGTCTTTCTCCCTTGCGGGCCGGGTTGCGGTGCGTTATGGCGAGGAAAGCCTGGCGGGCAAGATCAGCTGGTCGCATAGCGTTGCGCGCGACGAAATCGGACTGGCCTCGCCCTTGGGCAATCAATTGGCCCTGATCGTGCGCTCATCCGAAGGGGTGACCCTGACCGATTCGAACCGCAACCGGCACGTTGCGGCCGATGCCGAAACCCTGACCGAGCAGCAGCTGGGATGGCGCCTGCCCTTGAGCGGGCTTGCCGCCTGGGTACGCGCGCGGCCCGCAGCGGGCGCGGTGGTGCGGCGCGATGCGCTCGGACGGCCGGTCAGTCTGACCGAGTCGGGCTGGCAGATCGAGTTTTCCTACGATGGCGACGCCGGCCTGCCGCGCAGGCTGATTCTGATCTATACCTTAGCCGAGCGCGCTCTGGAAATCCGGCTGGTGATCGACGAATGGACCTGAAACCGACCTGTGTCGCGGTGCTATAGTCCGCCGCCTGCTTGTGCGCCTGCTTGCGCGCCTGCTTGCGCGCCTGCTCGTGCGCTTGCTCGTGCGCTTGCTCGTGTCGACGCAGAGCCTGCACGCCCGAGCGAATCGAATGTAGCCAGGGGCGTGAAAGCCTCGCCGAAGGCGCGCTGTTGTCCATGAACCGCCCGCACTTGGCGACAGGGGCACCGATGCCGGATCCAATTTTCCCACCGCATTGACTCGTATGGCCCCGACCTCGAAGGGCGCACCGCTGCGCCGGCCGCCGTTGTTCTGGTTGCTGCTGCCCTTCGCATGCGGTTACGGCGGCGGCTATTTCCTGCGCAACATCAACGCTGTCGCAGGCCCCCTCTTGGCGCAGGAATTCGGCCTGGACGCCGGTGGCCTCGGACTACTGACCAGCGCCTACTTCCTGGTGTTCGCACTGGCGCAAATCCCGCTGGGCATCGCGCTGGATCGCTATGGACCGGCGCGTGTCAACGCCCTGATGCTCGTCACGGCCGCGCTCGGCGCGACCATTTTCGCTTGTGCCGACAGTGTTGCCGCGCTGACCATCGGTCGCTGCCTCATCGGTCTGGGCGCCAGCGCTGCGCTTATGTCGGCGATGTCGGCGGTCCATCTTTGGGCGGGACCGGCGCGCGCCGCCACCTGCATCGGCCTGATCCTGATGGTGGGCGGAGTCGGTGCGGTTCTCGCCGGCACGCCCACCCAATGGGCGATCGATCGCCTTGGCTGGCGCGCGGTATTCCTGGCCATGGCCACCTTCTCCTGTCTGACCGCCTGCTTCACCCTGGCCATCGCAAGGCATTCGCGGCCGGTCGCGGCGGGACAGTCGCTGCGAAGATTGATCGCCGGTGTCGCGGCGGTGCATCGCGACGGGCATTTCTGGCGCATGTGCGTGCCCATGATGGCCGTCATCGGCACCATGATGGCATTTCAAAGCCTGTGGGCCGGCACCTGGATGCGCGATGTCGCCGGCTACACCGACCGCATCGCCATCGGCAACGTGCTGGTGGCGTTTACGCTGGGCATGACCGCTGCCTTCGGGCTGGCCGGTTGGATTGCCGACCGGCTCGACGCGTGCGGCATCGCCCGCCTGGTCAGCTTCAAGGCCTACATGCTTGTCGCCCTGGGCGCGCAGATGTGGATTCTGGCAGCGCCGGCGCTGCTGCCGCACCTGGCCTGGGCATTGCTGGGGTTCGGCGCGAACGCCTTGTTCATCGGCTATTCGCTGCTGGCATCGCGCTTTCCGCCGGAAATGACCGGACGGCTCAATACGTCTGTCAACCTGCTGTCGTTTGCGGCCGCGTTCGTGCTGCAATGGGGTATCGGCGCGGTGGTCAACCTGTGGCCGGCAACCGCCGCGGGATATGCGCGCACCGGCTATTTCGTCGCGTGGGGCGTTTTGCTGCTGCTGCAGCTGGCCGGTTTCGCCTGGCTTGTGTCCGGCACTCGCGATGGCGTGCCAGGCCGCAGGCCTTCCCAAGCCTGATCAAATCCGATGCGCCCGCGTATGAAACCGCCACGCCCGCAAACCAATCCGCTGCGCCCGCAGACCACCCCGCTGCGTCCGCAGACCACCCCGCTGCGTCCGCAGACCACCCCGCCACGCCCGCAGACCACCCCGCTGCGCCCCCACACCTTTGCGGCGCCTGCCAAGCTCAACCTGTTCCTGCATGTCACCGGGCGCCGGGCGGACGGCTACCATTTGCTTGAATCCGTATTCCAGCTGATCGATTTCGGCGATACCGTCGATATCGGGGTGCGTACGGATGGGGTGGTCAGCCGGTCAAGCGACCTGCCCGGCGTGGCCGAGGGGGCGGATCTGGTGGTGCGCGCGGCGCTGGCGCTCAAGGCCGCCAGCGGGTCGGCACAGGGCGCCGACATCGCCGTGACCAAACGCATTCCTCTGGGCGGAGGCCTGGGCGGCGGCAGTTCGGATGCCGCCACGACGCTCCTGGCGCTCAACCGGCTTTGGGGACTCGACTGGCCGCGCAGGGAACTTGCGCGCATCGGCCTCACGCTCGGCGCGGACGTGCCGTTTTTCATCTTCGGGCGCACAGCTTTTGCGTGTGGCATTGGCGAGGAATTGGTCGCGGTGGCGCCACCCCCGCGCTGGCACGCCATTTTGGTGCCGCCCGTGGCCGTGCCGACTGCGGCAGTTTTCCGCGCGCCGGAATTGACCAGAAACAGCGAATCTGTCAAAATGGCGGACTTTTCCGCAGGCGCATGGGGCTTTCCGGGCAGGCAGTTCCGGAACGACTTAGAGTCGGTAGCGTGCGCCCGGTTTGAACAGGTGGCGCGGGCGCTGTCCTGGTTGCACCGCTTCGATGCCGATGCGGCGATCACGGCGCGGATGTCCGGGTCGGGCGCCTGTGTTTTTTCGGCATTCGAAGCGCAGGAAAGGGCCGCAGCGGTTGTCGCGGCGCGTCCCGCCGATTGCGGCGGGATTCTTGCGCTGGGGCTTGCGCAGCATCCGCTGTTGGACTGGGCGCGTGATTGAAGCGGTCGGCGGCGCAATGGCAGGGTTTCACGGGTGGGGAGTCGCCAAGTTGGTTAAGGCACCGGATTTTGATTCCGGCATTCGAAGGTTCGAATCCTTCTTCCCCAGCCACTTTTTCCTTGGTTGGATTTTCTCCCGAGTAGCAGGCAAGGCGCGATGGCCAATTCGAACCTGATGGTCGTGTCCGGCAACGCCAATCCGTTGCTGGCCAAGGAAGTGGCGCGCCGCCTGTCGATTCCGGTCGGGCGCATCGCCGTGGGCCGGTTTTCGGACGGCGAGGTCAACGTCGAGATTCTCGAGAACGTGCGCGGCCGCGACATTTTCGTGTTGCAGTCCACCTCCAATCCGACCAACGACAACCTGATGGAAATCATGGTCATCGTCGATGCCCTGAAGCGCTCCTCTGCCGCGCGCATCACTGCGGCGATACCGTATTTCGGCTACGCCCGCCAGGACCGCCGGCCGCGCTCCGCGCGGGTCGCGATCTCGGCCAAGGTGGTGGCCAACATGCTCGAGGCGGTCGGCGTCGATCGGGTGCTGACCATGGACCTGCATGCGGACCAGATCCAGGGTTTTTTCGATATTCCGGTGGACAACATTTACGCCGCCCCGATCCTGCTGGGCGATGTCTGGAAGCAGAACTTCGACGACCTGATCGTGGTTTCGCCCGACGTGGGCGGTGTGGTGCGCGCGCGCGCGCTGGCCAAGCGCTTAGACAGCGACCTGGCCATCATCGACAAGCGTCGTCCCAAGGCCAATGTGTCGGAGGTGATGAACATCATCGGCGAGGTCGACCGCCGCACCTGCGTCATCATGGATGACATGGTCGACACCGCCGGGACCCTGTGCAAGGCGGCGGAAGTATTGAAGGAGCGCGGCGCCAAGCGGGTGGTGGCGTATTGCACCCATGCTGTTCTGTCCGGCAATGCGGTGCAGAAGATCACGGCGTCGCCGCTCGATGAACTGGTCGTGACCGACACCATCGCGCTGCGCGACGACGCGCGTGCGTGCAACAAGATCCGGCAGCTCTCGGTGGCCGAACTGCTGGCGGAAACCATCCGCCGCATCAATTCCGAGGATTCGGTGAGCAGCCTGTTCATCGATTGACGGCGCAAGGCGGTCCGCGCGACGGGCCGGCAGCACATTTCGCAGCACAAACCCGCGCGCGGCTCTGGTCGCGGAATCGCGCGCTCAACGGAGAATTCCCATGAAAATCGAAGTCGTTGCGTCCACGCGCACATTGCAAGGTACGGGTGCGAGCCGCCGCCTGCGTCGCGCGGGCAAGGTTCCCGGTGTTGTCTACGGCGGCGAAAAGCCCGCCGCCGCCATCGAGATCGACCACAACCCGCTGTTCCACGCGATGCGCCGGGAGTCGTTCCATGCGTCCATCCTCGACCTCAAGCTCGATGGTGAATCGCAACAGGTGCTGCTGCGCGACTATCAGATGCACGCGTTCAAGCAGCAGGTCCAGCACATCGATTTCCAGCGCGTCGAGGCGAACCGCGAAATCCATATCCGGGTGCCGTTCCACTTCGTCAATGCCGAGAATTCGCAAGCCGTGAAGTTCGGCAGCGCGATCGTCTCGCACATCATGAACGACGTCGAGATCGCCTGCCTGCCCAAGGACCTGCCCGAGTTCATCGAGGTGGACTTGAAGGACATCGCGGCCGGCCACGCCTTCCACTTCAAGGACCTTGCGCTGCCTGCGGGGGTGCGCGTGATCATCCACGGCAACGACAACCCGGTGGTGGCAAGCGCCATGGTGCCGGGCGGCGAGAAGGAAGAAGAACCGGTGGCAGCAGCGCCTGCCGCGGCGGACGTGCCGGCCATTGCGCAAAAGAAGCCGGCCGACGCGGCTGCCGCGAAGGCGCCTGCCAAGCCGGCTGCCGCGAAGAAGGAAACGAAGAAGTAACCTGCATCGGTCCGCACGCGGCGCGTCGGACCGGTTCGTCTCATTCATGCGGTGCAGCGCGCCGCATGGTTCGACGGGGCCCCTGCGTGAGTCGGGGCTTTTTTCATTATGGCGATTCG
>JAYVST010000500.1:0-1553 GCA_043775255.1 Burkholderiales bacterium | reverse complement strand
GTCCTGGCCGACCTCAAGGTGCCGGTGTGCTTCAGCAATCGGCCCGGCGACAGCATGTTGAAGACCATGCCGCTGTACCCGGCGAGCGCGTGGACGCAGGTCATGCCGCGCGAATTCGAGGCGGCGTCCTTAGCCGAGCGCGCGATCCTCGAACGCCATCCCGCTACCGTCAACCCGCCGCCGCCTCCGCCGTGCGCGGCGCTGCCCGGACGCAGCACCACCGATTACATCGACATCGACGGCGCGCAGGTGCTGGTGCGCTCGTTTGGCGAACTGCGCGGCGCAGCTCCGCCCCTGCTGTTGCTCCACCACGCCCCCGGCTCATCGGCCCTGTATGAGGCGCAGCTGGCCGAATGGGCCAGGCGCCAACCGGTGTTCGCCTTCGACCTGCCCGGTCACGGCGAATCCGAACCCTTGCCGGGCAATCCGCAGAGCGTGGATTCGTGGGCTGCGACGGCGGTGAAGGTGATCGATCGCCTGGGTGTCGCCCGGGTCCACGTGCGCGGCCACAACGGCGGTGCTAGCGTGGCCTTAGAACTGGCGCATCGCCTCGGTGCCCGCGCATTGGGTCTCACGCTCGATGCCCCGTTTTTTCCGTCGGATGCCGAGCGCGTCCGCCTGGCTTCGAACTGCGCGCCGTCGGTGGAGCCGACCTGGGACGGCAGCCACTGGCTGCGCGCCTGGCATCACCTGCGTGACGCCGAACTCTGGTGGCCCTGGTTCGAACGCACGCGCCACAACGCGCGCCCCGCGCCGCGCATCGATCCGGCGGCGCTGAACCTGCGCCTGCGCGAGGTGATGAAGCAGCCGCACAGCTACCAGAGCGCGTGGCAGGCCGTCGCCGGCTACGCGTGGCGCGAGCGCCTTGCGAGCGTGAAGGCGCCCGTCACCCTGGGTGGCGCGAGCGACGACGCCTATGCCCATCTTCTGCCTGCGCTGCCCGCAGGCGCCTCCACCCCCTCCTGAATCGAGGCACATCATGACTTTCACCGCGATCAAGCCGGCATCGTTTCCCTGGTTCGACTATTCCCGCTATTCGTTTTCGCTCGGCTTGAAGACCGCCACCGGCGCCTATCTCTCCGGCCATACCGCGTCGGAATACGACCCGGCGGCCAAGCGCATCGTCGTGCGCGGCAGCATGACCGATCAAGTGCGCACCGCCTATGCCAAGATCGGCGCGATTCTCGAGGCCGCCGGCTACGGTTACAAGGACGTGACGCGCATCGTCGAATACGTGCGGCCGGAGGGCATCGAGCGTTACGCGGAAGCCGCCGCAGTGCGGGCCGAAGTGTTCGGCGGGCACCAGCCGACGGTGGACACGGTGCCGGTCAAGAGCCTGCTGCGGCCCGAGGCTTTCATCGAGATCGAGATCACGGCAGGCCTCATGGGAGCGGCCACGCCGATGGGCCCCGGCATGTCGCCGGCACGCGACTCCGGCGGCGTCGTGTTCCTGCCTTCAGTGCAGCCGGTGGACGACGCCGGCAACATCATCGGCGCCGGCGACGTGGCAGCGCAGACCCGCGCGATATTCGAAAAGGCGAAGCGCATGCTGG
>JAYVST010000499.1:0-1920 GCA_043775255.1 Burkholderiales bacterium | reverse complement strand
GAAGCTGCCGAGTTGCGCCACGGTCTCGAACACCTTGAGCTGGCGCAGGGTCACGTGCATCGAAGGGCGGCTGGGCGCGCTGCGCACCGGCGCAGGAGGGGGGAGGAATTTTTTCATAGATCAGAAACTATGATCAGCATCATGACAATCTATTTTCATTGATGTGACCTGGTTCGTAAAGTGGCGCGGCGGCCGAGTCTGATGGCGCCGACCGGGCAGTGTCGAGGTCGGCGCACGAAGGCCCCGGCCACGGCGGCAAGTAGCGTTTTCTCCCTGGCAAACGCGACTTTACGGGCGCCCTCGCGGGCGCCCGATTTTTTGGTGCCCGCCGGGCCGCTCCCAAGGGCACCGACCCCCTGGGGGGTGGCGAAGCGCAGCGCAGCCTGGGGGGATGTTTGACGCGCAAGAGGCTATGCTTCGGACTGGTACGCGTATCGAGGTGATGATGTTCGCCAGATGGTTGGTATTGTTGTTCCTTGCGTTGCCGTGGTTCCCGGCGCACGCGAATCCGCTTTCCGCATTGCGCGATACCGAAGTCGCGTCCGCCTTGCGGCAGGCCCTCGAAGTCGGCATCGGCACGGCGGTGACCCGGATCGGCCAGGAAAACGGTTTCCTCGGCAACGAGGCGATCCGCATCCCCTTGCCGGAAAGCCTGCGCGACGGCGAAAAGCTGCTGCGCAAGTTCGGTCTGGGCAAACAGGCGGATGAGCTGGTCACCACCATGAACCGCGCGGCGGAGCAGGCCGTACCCGAGGCCAGGGCGCTCCTGGTCGGTGCCGCGCGCAAGCTGACAGTCGAAGATGCCAAACAGATCCTGACCGGCCCCTCCGATGCCGCCACGCAGTATTTCCGGGTCCGGAGCGAAGCCTCGCTCATGCAGCGGTTCCTGCCCATCGTCAGTCGCGAGACCAAGCGTCTGAAGCTGGCGGAGTACTACAACCGCTTTGCTTCCAAGGGTATGCAGTTCGGTCTGGTCAAGGAGCAGGATGCCGACCTCGATGCCTATGTCGCCCGCAAGGCGCTGGACGGCCTGTTCGTCTCGCTTGCCGCCGAAGAGCAGGCGATCCGGGCCAATCCGGTCGATGCCGGCAAGAAACTCGTGCGCAAGGTGTTTGGGGCGCTGCTGCCGCAATAGTCGGCTTCGGGTGCGCCGGCAGGCGGGCTTGCCGCCACCCGCTGTTGCGATGCGGAAGGTAGACTCTCGTTCCAGTTGCGCGCGCCGCGCTGGCCCAACCGGTGCCTGATCCATGAACCTGGTCGAACACTCGCCCGCCATCACGCCACGGCTGCGCGAGATCCCGTACAACTACACCTCGTTCTCCGATCGCGAGATCGTGATCCGGCTGCTCGGCCCGGAAAGCTGGGAGCTGCTCGACCAGTTGCGCAGCGAGCGGCGCACCGGCCGCTCGGCCCGCATGCTGTACGAGGTGCTAGGCGACATCTGGGTGGTCAGCCGCAACCCGTATCTCGAGGATGATCTACTGGCCAACCGCAAGCGCCGCCTGGCGTTGGTCGAGGCGTTGCGACACCGGCTGCATGAGATCGAGATCCGGCGCAACGTCGATGACCAGCGCGTGGTGGCGTTGCTGGCCGCCGCGGCGAGCGCCGTCGCGGCCTTCGCGAGCGGGTTCGACCAGACGCTCGCGTTGCGCCGCAAGGCGATGAAGTCCTTCGGACGCCACACCAGTCGCAGCAACATCGCATTCGACGGCTTGGCGCGCGTTTCCCACGTGACCGATGCCACCGACTGGCGCGTGGAGTATCCGTTTGTCGTGCTCTATCCCGACAGCGAGGCGGAGATCGCGCCGCTGGTGCGCGCCTGCATCGAACTGGGCCTGACCATCATCCCGCGCGGCGGCGGTACCGGCTACACCGGCGGCGCCATTCCGTTGACGCGCGACGCCGTGGTCATCAATACCG
>JAYVST010000498.1:0-12934 GCA_043775255.1 Burkholderiales bacterium | reverse complement strand
GCGTTCCGCGTAGTCGACCGACAACACTTCGGCGTCGGCTACACCGGCGGCGACCGGACTGGTCATGCGCCACAGGCCGGGCGGTCCGGCATCTGGCATGCGAAACACCGCCACCCACTGCTCCGGATCGGCGATGTAGGCGTTGTCGGCAAAGCCGAAGTGCGCCAGGTCGCAGGTGGCGCTGATCACCGAAAAGCGTTCGTCCCAGGTAAAGCCTTCGAATTCGATGCCGGCAGCCTTGCGCACGGCGCTGCGCCCGCCGTCGGCGCCGACAAGCCAGGCGCCATCGATCGTCTCCGCGCCATCCTGGCCTGCCGCTGTCACCCGCACACCGTCGGCATGTTGTAGGACGCTTTCGAATCGGGTCGAGAACCGCACTTGCGCGTGCGGCATCGCCCGCAGCAGGTCCAGAATGATCGGCGTGAGTCGATGCTGCTCCAGGTGCAGACGATAGGGGTAGGGCGTATCGTCGGCCAGCAGGCTCAAGTCCCATTCCACGATCAGTCCGGCCTTGCGATCGCGTGATTGCCAACGCACCACCTTGATGCCGGCCTCGAGCATTCTTGCCGTGATGCCCAGTGGCGCCATCAGTTCCAGCGTGGGCGGATGGAAGGTGCCGGCGCGCAGGTCGAGGGTCAGGCCGGGCTCGGCCTCGAGCACCAGCACCGGCACGTCGTGGTTGGCCAGGATCAATGCGACCAGGAGGCCTACGGGGCCGGCGCCTGCGATGATCACGGGTTGAACTTGGCGCATTTGATCTGTCGTGTGGGCGATTCGGGACGGGCGGTATTCTGCGCGATTTTGCCGCGTTCCGGATTGACAGCAGCGCACCGCCTGTGCAATATTCGCCAAGTTTTAACGGAACGGTTAATTGCGTCGCGGCGCCGTCCTCGCGGGATGCAGCCGCAGCCGTCAACAACGATCCCAAACCAATCATCAGGAGACTTGGTCCATGACTTCCAGCAAACGCTTCACCCTGCGCGCAATTGCCGCTGCGATCGCTTTGTGCGCCGCCGGCACCACGCTTGGACAAGAGCCGATCACCCTGCATGGCGCCGTGCAGTTCGCCGATGACCACGCCTTCAACAAGGCGCTGCTCAAGTTCGAGGAACTGGTCAAGAAATACTATGCCAAGCCGATCAACTTCGTCCTGCACCGCAACAGCGAACTCGGCCTGGAAAAGGACTACTTCGCCTACATGAACCAGGGCAAGGCGGTCGACTACGCCATCGTGTCGCCGGCCCACATGTCCACCTTCTCCAAGGCCGCGCCGTTCATCGACGCGCCCTTTCTGTTCCGCGACCTCGCGCACTGGAACAAGGTGCTCGATCAGGATCTGTTGAAGCCGGTGGCCGAGGAGGTGGCGAAAAAAGGCGAAGTCATGCTCATCGGCTATGCCGGCGGCGGCGTGCGCAACATCTTCGCCAACAAGCCGATCAAGAATCTGGCTGAACTTAAGGGCCTCAAGGTGCGCGTGCAGGGCGCGCCGATCTGGAGCAAGACATTCGGCGCCATCGGCATGTCGCCCACCGTCATCGCCTACAACGAGATTTACAACGCGATCCAGAACAACGTGATCGACGCGGGCGAGAACGAGGCTGCCGGTGTCGAGGCGATGAAGTTCAACGAGGTGGCGCCCAACATCAACCTGACGCGCCACGCCATCACCATCCGTCCGATCTGCTTTTCGTCGAAGATCTTCGCCAAACTGCCCAAGGATTTGCAGAGCGCGATCGTCAAGGCGGGCAAGGAAGCGGGCGCCTACGGGCGCCAGATCGAGTCCTCCGAAGACCAGAAGAAGCTCGATGCGATGGAGCAGGCCGGGAAGCTCAAGCAGATTCCGTTCGCCGACCGCGCCGCCATGCAGAAGCTGGTCAATCCGGTGATGGCAGCCTATGCCAAGGAAATCGGCGCCGAGGCGATCTACGCCAAGATCAACGCCATCAAGTAGCAGCAAGGCTTGACCCGGGGCCGGCACGTGCCGGCCCCGGACGCCGCTTTTTTCAGCCCTTCTCGCCACCGGCGCCAGTCGCCGCGCCCAATGACCAAATTTCTCGACGCTTACCACCGGTTGCTCACTTGGGTGCTCGCATTCGCCGTCGCCATCCTCATCATCCCGGTGTCGATCCAGATCTTTTCGCGTTTCACCGAACTGATCCCGGCTTACATCTGGACCGAGGAAATGAGCCGCTTCTTCTTCATCTGGATGGTAATGATCGGCGCCATGATCGGGGTGCGTGAGCGCCTCCATTTCGACGTCGACATCTGGAACGAACTTTCGCCACGCGCCAACGCGATGCTGCGCATCGTTGCCAACCTGTTTGTCCTCGGATTCAGCGGGGTGATGATCTACTGGGGCATCGAGTTCACCAAATTCGGCTGGAACCAGACCTCCGAGCTGGCCGACCTGCCGATGTGGCTGATCTTCATTGCCTGGCCGGTGGCCGGTGTCACTTGGCTGCTGTTTCTGATCGAAGCGTTCGCGCGCGATATCGATCTTTACCGACGCGACGAGAACCTCGCAGACAATTCCCCGGAAGAAGCCATATGACCGCCGCCGCCCTTTCGCCCGCCATGGCCGCATTGGTCCTGTTCGGGACCTTTTTCGCGCTCCTCGCGGTACGCGTGCCGGTCGCCTTTGCGTTGGGGCTGGCGGCCCTGCCGATACTGGTGATCGAGCCGCGCCTGTCGCCGATGGTCCTGTTCAACGAAATGTTCAAGGCCTACAACTCCTTCATCCTTCTGGCGGTGCCGTTTTTCCTGCTCACCGCCAACCTGATGAACGTCGGCGGCATCACCGATCGCCTGATGCGCCTGTCGCGCGCGCTGGTCGGGCATTTTCCCGGCGGTCTCGCGCAAGTCAACGTGGTGCTGTCGGTGTTCTTTGCCGGCATTTCGGGTTCTTCCACGGCGGACGCCGCCAGCCAGAGCAAGCTTTTCATCCAGGCCCAGGTCAAGGAGGGCTACGACCTGTCGTTCTCGATAGCCATCACGGCGGTGTCGGCGGTGCTGGCGGTGATCATCCCGCCTTCGATCCTGATGATCGTGTGGGGCGGGGTCATCTCCACTTCGATCGGTGCGATGTATCTCGCGGGCGTGATTCCCGGCCTCCTGATCGGCCTGGCGCAGATGGCCACCGTGCATGCCTACGCCAAGCGGCGCAATTATCCGGTCTATCCGCGCGCCAGGCTGGGTGAAGTCGTCCGCTCGGCGTTCACCTCGATTCCGGCGCTGACGACGCCGCTGATCATCGTCGGCGGCATCCTGCTCGGTTTTTTCACCGCCACGGAGTCCGCAGCGGTGGCGGTCTTGTATGCGGCGGCGCTGTCGATTTTCTATTACCGCGAGCTGAGCATGCGCCAGTTGTATACCGCGATCGTCGACACCGGCCGCCTTGCCTCGGTGGCGCTGTTCTGCATCGGCACGGCGTCGGTATTCGGCTGGCTCCTGGCCTACTACCAGATACCCAAAGCCCTGCTGGCCAATGTCACCGAGTGGGGCTTAGGGCCGATCGGTGTGGGCTTCCTGATCGCCGCGGCCTTCCTGGTGGTCGGCTGCTTTCTTGACGCGATTCCCGCCATCATCATCGTCGGCACCGCCTTGCAACCGCTGGCAGCATCGGTCGGCCTGCACCCGGTCTCGTTCGCCATCATCGGCATCGTGTCCTTGGCCTTCGGCCTGGTGACACCTCCCTACGGCATGTGCCTGATGATCTGCTGCGCGGTGGCCAAGGTGCCGCTACGCTACGCGCTGAAAGACACCATGATCATGCTCGTTCCCATGCTGCTGGTGCTGTGCGCGATCATCATCTGGCCGGAGATTCCGCTGTTGCTGCCGCGCTGGATTTCGCCCGACCTGTTGAAGTGAATTTTTCGCCCGCCGGGACTGTGCAAGGACGAAATCCATGACTGCGATCGAACCGTTGTCCGACGCCCTTGGGGCCCGCATCAATGGCATCGACCTTGCACAAGCACTGGACGCAGCCACCTTCGGCCGCATCGAAGAGGCATTGCACCGGCATTGCGTCATCATGTTCCCCGGACAGCACCTGACGGCCAGTCAGTTCCATGCGTTTTCGAAGCGTTGGGGACGTGCGGAACCGCATGTCATCGACACCTATCACCACCCCGAAATCGCCGACATCCTGATACTTTCAAACGTCGAACGCGACGGCAAGCCGATCGGCCTGAAAGACGCCGGCAGTTATTTCCATACCGATTATTCCTACCTCGATGTGCCGGCACGCTGCACCATGCTCTACGCGCTCGACATGCCGGCATCCGGCAACGGCACCACCTTCGCCAACCAGACCCGCGCGTACGACGAACTCCCCGACGCCATGAAGGCGCGTCTCGAAGGCTTGGTCGGCCGTCACCACTACGGTAACCGCGACGATCTCGACGAGAAATCGCGCACGGTTGCCTCTGTGCTCAATGAGGATCAGAAAAAGAAGGTGCACTGGGTGCGCCACGCGATCGCGCGCACGCACCCGCACATGGGGCGCAAATCGCTCTATTCCATCTCGGGCAGCTCGTTCGGCATCGAAGGCATGGACGATGTCGAAGCCATCGCGCTCTTGGACGAACTCAAGGTGCACGCGACGCAGAAAAAATACCTGCACACCGTTGACTATCGCGTCGGCGACGTCATCGTCTGGGACAATGCCCAACTCCTGCATGCCGCCCCGCTGCCGGCGCATGATCAGGCGCGCACCCTTTGGCGCATCACCGTCAAGGAAGCACCGTCAGCCGCACTAAATTGAGGCACACTTCCTGCCTTGGGGTAGTCTCACCCCTTTGATGGAGTTCTTCATGCGTGTCGCTTTTGCCGTTCTTGCCATGTTCTCTACAGCGTCATTCGCTTGCGACGATTCCCAAGTCCGACAGGTTGCTAGAGGCGTTTGCGCGTTGAGTGCCTATACTCACGCAGGTTCAAATGCCGAGAGGCCCGCATGCCGCGTCGCTGGCTCAAGCGCGTATTGCCCGACATGGAGAAGTATCGTGACACACCTGTCGCGCGCTTTCTCGGGCCGCGCTTTTTTCATCCATCCTTGTGGCACCTGAACCGCCGCAGTGTCGCCGGGGCGGTAGCGATCGGCATGTTTTGCGGCCTCATTCCCGGGCCCTTGCAGATGCTGGGTGGCGCGATTTGCGCCGTGTGGTTGAAGCGCAACCTGCCGGTGGCACTGGTGACCACGCTCTATACCAACCCGCTCACCATCATCCCGCTCTACCTGGTGGCCTACCAGCTGGGCGCACTTGTGATCGGCCCCTCTGCGGATGCGGTGCCCGCGCCCTCGCTGTCCGGCATCTCGCCGGCGCAATGGGCCGAGGTGCTTGGCGCCTGGTCGCTTTCGCTCGGCAAGCCGTTGTTGATCGGCGTGCCCTTGCTGGCGGCATTGCTGGCTGCGGCGGGCTACGCGGTGGTGCATGTCGGCTGGGGCCTGTACCTGCGCTGGGTCTGGGTGCAACGCAAGCGGGCGCGTCATGGCGCTTGAGCCGCGTTGACCACCGCTTGGAAGTTGAACGTGAATCGGGAGAAGGCATGAAAAAAGCTGTTGTCGTCGGCGCGCTCGGCGTGATGGGGCGCTACATTGTCGACAAGCTGGCGGCCCTGCCGGATTGGGAAGTGATCGGCCTGTCGCGCCGCAAGGGAGAAGATCGCGAGCGCGTTCGCTACGTAGCCGTCGATGTGCTGCAACCCTGGACACCGGACTTCGGCGATATCACCCACGTGTTCTTTGCCGCATTTCAGGCCGCCGTGGGCAAGGCGGCCGACTTTGCCTCCAACATCGCGCCCAACCGCGACATGCTTGTCAATTCCGTATCGGGCATCGAGCGCACCTCGCCGGGGCTGGAACGGGTGGTGCTGATCACCGGCACCAAGTACTACGGCAGCCATCTCGGCCCCTTCCGCACGCCGGCGCGCGAGACCGACCCGCGCCATGCCGGCGTCAACTACTACTTCGACCAGATCGACTGGCTTACGGCCTTGCAGCACGGCAAGCGCTGGACCTGGTCCGAGTTGCGCCCGCAAACCCTGTGCGGCTTCGCGCCCGGCACCGCGATGAGCATTCTGCCGGTGATCGCGGTCTATGCCGCGATGATGAAGGAACTGGGGCGGCCGATGGCATGGCCCGGCTTGCCCGGCAGCGGACGCAACATCTACCAGGTAACCGACTCCGGCCACTTCGCCAACGCCGCCCTGTGGGCCGCGAACGCCCCGCACTGCGCCAACCAGGCCTACAACATCACCAACGGCGACTACTTTCGCTGGCAGGATCTCTGGCCGCGGCTGGCGCGCGTGTTCGACATGGAAGTGGGGGAGCCCGCGCCGATGAACCTCACGGAGTTCATGGTCGACAAGGCGCCGCTTTGGGATGCCATGGTGAAGAAGCATGGCTTGAAGCCCTACCGCTTCGACGAAGTGGTTGCCTGGCCCTTTGGCGACTATGTCTTCAACACCACCTGGGACGTGATGTCGAACGTGACCAAATGTCGGCAGCACGGATTCAACGACGTTGTCGATAGCGAAGAAATGTTCGTGCGGCTGTTGCGACTTTTTCGCGACGAGCGCATCGTCCCCTGACCGCACAAGCTCGGTTGCAGGGCATCGTGCAGCTCAGGTAATCGCCCCGTCCGTCTTCATTCTCGCGATCGCTACATCGCCGTACCCCAGTTCACGCAGCAGGTCCGCGCTGTGCTCGCCGGGGTCAGGCGCGGCGTGGTGGAACCCCTCGGGGTGGGGAAACGCGGAAAGGTTGATCGGCGAGCGCAGCAGATGCACCTCGCCCAGGTTGCGATGTTGCGCCGGCCGCGTCATGCGCAGGTGCTTGACCTGCGGATCCTCGAAGGCCTGGCCGATGTTGTTGATCGGCCCGCACGGCACACCGACCGGATTGAGTCGTTCGACCAGTTCGGCAACGGTGAAGCGCTCGGTCACCCCACCGATCGCGGCATCGATGGACTTTCGGTTGGCGGCGCGTGATTTCGAATCCTTGAAATCCGGGTGCGCCTTGAGGGCGCCGGCGTCCAGTGCGTCGCAAAGGGCAGCCCACATCTTGCCGCTGCTGGCGGCGATGTTGACCATGCCGTCGCGGGCACGATAGGCGCTCATCGGCACGTTGGTCGGATGGCCGTTGCCTTCCTGTCCCGCGATCTCGCCCGACATGGTGTAGCGCGCGCCCTGGAAATCGAGCTTGTTGAGCATCGACTCCAGCAGAGACGTGTGGACCCATTGGCCCTCGCCGGTGTGCTCGCGATGCAGCAGCGCCAGCAGGATGCCCTGGCCCAGGAACATACCGGAAGAGGTGTCGGAGATGGCGACGCCGACGCGCATCGGGCCGCGCCCGGGTTCGCCGGTAACGGACATCAGCCCGCTCATGCCTTGCACGATCTGGTCAACCCCGGGGCGCGATGAGTAGGGGCCGTCCTGCCCGAAGCCGGAGATGCTGGCCAGGATGATGCGCGGATTGATGGCTTTCAACTGCTCGTAGGTGACGCCTAAGCGTTTTTTGACGGAGGCGCGGAAATTCTCCACCACCACGTCGGCTTTCGCGATCAGCTTCTGCAGTATTTCCGCGCCGGCAGGGGTTTTGAGATCGATGCATATGCTGCGCTTGTTGCGGTGCAGGTTCTGCTCGTCGGAGCCCTCCCGGCGGCCGGTGACTCCGCCGACCTCCTTGTCGGGCGGCGAATCGATGCGGATGACGTCGGCGCCCCAGTCGGCCAGTAGGCGTACCGCAGTCGGGCCGGCGCGGGCGATGGTGAGATCGAGGACGGTATAGCGCGACAGGGGAAGGTTGACGGCGGCGTTTGGCATGGTGATTTCGCGTGCTTGGCTTGTGCGGTGAATTCACATTCTATTGAGAACAGCGCGAGCATGAGAAAGCCATGCCTCTGACGGACCGTGACTTACCTGGCAAAGAGCGTCGGGCGGAAGTCGTTGCTGCGTTCCGGCTCTACTCAAAAGTCTCCCCACCGCGCGTGAATCGCCGCCAGCGCCGCCAGCGCCGCAGTCTCCGAGCGCATCACGCGCGGGCCCAGAAGGACGGGTTTGAAACCTGCATCTTGCGCGCGGATTTCCTCCGCATCCGTCAACCCCGCTTCCGGGCCGATCAATAGCGTGATCGGCGTGCCCGGGGCAGGTACCGCCAAACTGGAGAATGGGGTCGCGTGGACTGGCGAGAGCATCAGCTTGACACTGCGCGATTCGCCCATGCCGGCCAGCCATTGATCCATCGAAACGATGGATTCGACCTGCGCAAGGCGATTGCGACCGCATTGCTCGCAGGCCGATTGTGCGATCGCGCGCCAGTGTTCAAGACGCTTCGCGGCACGCTCGGGCGCTAAGCGCAACACCGAACGCGCCGCCGCCAGAGGCACGATGGTCGCGGCGCCAAGCTCGACCGACTTTTCGACGATCCAGTCCATCTTGTCGCCGCCGGCCAGGCTTTGCGCGATCGTAACGGGGTAGGGCGGTTCGGACTCGCGCTGCCGGAATTCGAGCACTTCGGCCAAGACTTCGCGCTTGCCGACCACGCAGAGCCGTGCGCGGTACTCGCCGCCCAAGCCATTGAGGAGCGTGACCTCTGCGCCGGCGGCCAGACGAAGGACATCGCGAGCGTGATGGGCGGGTTTTTGCGGCAACGACAGGGTTTCGCCGACGACCAGCGCGCCGGAACAGAACAGGCGCGGGATCACGCCGCCTGCCCGCGTTGCAATGCCTGCATGTCGCTCCTGGCGGGGGCGAAAAAATCGCTCATGGCCAAGCGCAGCGCCTGCGCCTTGGCCGAGTTGTCCGCCCCGAAGTTGCACACGTAGATATCCAGGGTGACGCCGCGCGTTTCGGGCCAGGTGTGCACTGCCATGTGGGATTCGGCCAGCAGCACGATGCCCGTGACCCCGGCGCTGCCGGGGAACGCGTGGAACAACTCGCCCACGGGAGACAGGCCCGCCGCGCGCACCGCCGCCAGGCATTGTTCGCGCAAGGCGTCTGTGTCGGTCAGCCGGTTTGCCGGGCAGGCGCAATCGAACAAGTCGCCGGTCAGGTGAAGGCCCTGCATTGGAGGCGGAATTCCGTGGCGTGTGGGACAACGCGCAGCTTCTTGCGGCGCACCATGAGAGCCCGGCCGGATGGCCTGACCGCGTATAATTATAGGTTCTTCGCCTGCCGGTTTTCCCTGTCACCGATCAGCCGGCCGTCAGCGTCGCCGGGGAATCGCCGGGCACGCCACCAATAGTGTTCGCCCCCGTCCTACAGCCACGCCGCCCATGTCCGTTCCAGTCTTTGCAACCACTCTCGCCAACGCCATCCGTGCACTGGCGATGGACGCCGTGCAGCAGGCCAATTCCGGCCACCCCGGCATGCCGATGGGCATGGCCGACATCGCCGTCGCATTGTGGAATCGCCATCTGCGTCACAACCCGGCCAATCCGAAGTGGGCGGACCGTGACCGTTTCGTGGCATCCAATGGCCATGGGTCGATGCTGCTGTACGCGTTGTTGCATCTCACCGGCTATGACTTGGCCGTAGAGGAATTGAAGAAGTTCCGCCAGTTACATTCCAAAACCCCCGGCCATCCGGAATACGGGATGACCGCCGGCGTGGAAACCACCACCGGCCCCTTGGGCCAGGGGGTCACCAATGCGGTTGGCATGGCGCTGGCCGAAGAGTTGCTGGCGACCGCCTTCAACCGCCCGGGCCACGACATCGTCAACCATCACACCTACGTGTTTC
The DNA here is from genome assembly GCA_043775255.1 of Burkholderiales bacterium. Taxonomy (GTDB): domain Bacteria; phylum Pseudomonadota; class Gammaproteobacteria; order Burkholderiales; family JAEUOS01; genus JAEUOS01. The sequence continues at coordinate 3,196 of JAYVST010000498.1, read as the reverse complement.
TGGGCGATGGCTGTCTGATGGAAGGCATTTCGCACGAGGCCTGCGCGCTGGCCGGCACCTGGGGCCTGTCGAAACTGATAGCGTTATACGACGACAACGGCATTTCGATCGACGGCAAGACCGCCGGCTGGTTCACCGACGACACACCCAAACGATTCGAAGCCTACGGTTGGCATGTCATCCCGGACGTGGACGGTCACAACGCGGACGCGGTCGATGCCGCCATCCAGGCCGCCAAGGCAGAGACGACGCGTCCGACCCTGATCTGCTGCAAGACCACCATCGGCCGCGGCGCGCCCACCCGCGCCGGCACCGCCAAGGCGCACGGCGAACCGCTGGGCAAGGAAGAAATCGCTGCCACCCGCACCGCACTGAGCTGGAACCACGAGCCCTTCGTGATTCCTCCCGAGGTGTATGCCGGCTGGAACGCACGCGAATGCGGCGCCTTGCTCGAAAACGCATGGAACGATAAATTCGCCACCTACGCCAAGGCGCATCCAGACCTGGCGGCCGAATTCGTTCGACGCATGGCGGGCGACCTGCCGGCCGACTGGGGCCGGACCGTTGCCGCCCTGATCGAAGGCGCCAACCTCAAGGCCGAGACAGTCGCCACCCGCAAGGCCTCGCAGGCGGCAATCGCCGGCATTGCGCCGACGCTGCCCGAGCTCATCGGTGGCTCGGCCGACCTGATGGGCAGCGTGTTCACAAACTGGCCCGGCAGCCAGGTGGTGGCGCGCGGTGCGGACGGAAAACTGGCCGGCAACATCGTCAATTTCGGCGTGCGCGAATTCGCCATGGCGGCAATGACCAACGGCATGAGCCTGCACGGCGGCTTCATTCCCGAAACCGGCACCTTCCTTACCTTCGCCGACTATTCGCGCAACGCACTGCGCATGGCGTCGTTGATGAAGCTGCGCAACATCTTTGTCTTCACCCATGACTCCATCGGCGTCGGTGAGGACGGTCCGACCCACCAGCCCATCGAACATGTGTCCGCCCTGCGCCTGATCCCCGGGATGCATGTCTGGCGCCCCTGCGACACTGTGGAGTCGGCAGTGGCGTGGGCGCGCGCGGTGGAGCGCCGCGATGGGCCCAATTGTCTGATCTTCACGCGCCAGAATTCGCAGTTTCAGCCACGCTCTACAGCTGCCATCGCCGCGATTTCGCGCGGCGGCTACGTTCTCGCCGAAGCTGCGGGCAAATCGACAGCCATCATCATCGCTACCGGATCGGAGGTCGAGCTCGCGACCGGTGCGCAAAAACTCCTCGCCGCCGAAGGCGTGCAGGTCCGCGTCGTGTCGATGCCATGCACCCAGGTGTTCGACGCCCAGGACGTGGCCTATCGCGAATCGGTGCTGCCGCGCGGCATGCCGCGGGTGGCGGTGGAGGCCGGCGTCACCGATTTCTGGTGGAAGTATGTGGGCCTTGAAGGCAAGGTGATCGGCATCGATCGCTTCGGTGAATCGGCGCCTTTCAAGGATTTGTTCAAGTTTTTCGGATTCACGGCTGAAAATGTCGCGCAGGCCGTGAAAAGCGTGATCTAGCTGGGCGGTTGCAGGCACGGGCTGTGGGAGCATGACCGGCTGCGCAACCACGCGGCACTTTTTTCTGATCTGACACGGAGCAGGCAATGACCATCAAGGTAGCGATCAACGGCTATGGCCGCATCGGGCGCAACATCCTGCGCGCCCACTACGAAGGCGGCAAGAAGCACGACATCGAAATCGTCGCCATCAACGACCTGGGCGATGTCAAGACAAACGTCCATCTCACCAAGTACGACACCGCGCACGGCAAGTTTCCGGGCACCGTCAATGTCGATGGCGATTGTATGGTCGTCAACGGCGACAAGATCAAGGTTCTGGCGCAGCGCGACCCCGCCAAGCTGCCCTGGGGCGAGCTGGGCGTGGACGTGGTGCTCGAATGCACCGGCTTTTTCACCAGCAAGGAAAAGGCATCGGCGCATATCGCCGGTGGCGCGAAAAAGGTGATCATCTCCGCGCCCGGCGGCAAGGATGTGGATGCCACGGTGGTGTACGGGGTGAATCACAACGTGTTGAAGGCCTCGCATACCGTGATTTCCAACGCCTCCTGCACCACCAACTGCTTGGCGCCGCTGGTCAAGCCTCTGCACGACAAGATCGGCATCGTCGCCGGCCTGATGACCACCATCCATGCCTACACCAACGACCAGGTGTTGACCGACGTGTATCACGAAGACCTGCGCCGCGCCCGCTCGGCCTCGCAGAACATGATCCCCACCAAGACCGGCGCGGCCGCCGCGGTCGGCCTGGTATTGCCGGAATTGAACGGCAAGCTCGACGGCTACGCCATTCGCGTGCCGACCATCAATGTCTCGATCGTCGATCTCACATTCACCGCGCGTCGTCCGACTACGGTCGAGGAAGTCAACACCATCATGCGCGAAGCGGCCAACGGTTCGCTCAAAGGCATTCTCGACTACACCACCGAGCCTTTGGTGTCGTCGGACTTCAATCACAACCCGGCCTCCTCGACCTTCGACGCCTCGCTCACCAAGGTTTCCGAAGGCTCCCTGGTCAAGGTTGGCTCGTGGTACGACAACGAATGGGGCTTTTCCAATCGCATGCTCGATACCACCGTGGCGCTGATGAGCGCCAAATAGAGCGCGGTGCTTCCGACTGGGGCGCCTCCTATACCATTGAGGCGCCCCTTTTGTTTTCGCATAGACCATGAACTTCAAACGCCTCTCCGACCAGCAACTCAAGGGCAAGCGGGTCTTCATCCGCGCCGACCTGAATGTCCCGCAGGACGATGCCGGCAACATCAGCGACGACACCCGCATCCGAGCGTCTGTCGCGGGCATCCGCTGCGCGCTCGAAGCGGGCGCGGCGGTGATGGTCACCTCCCATCTCGGCCGCCCGACCGAAGGCACGGTCAAGCCGCAGGATTCGCTGGCGCCGATCGCGAAGCGCCTCGGCGAATTGTTGGGCCGCGACGTGCAATTGAGGACCGACTGGGTCGAAGGTGTCGACTTGGCGCCCGGTCAGGTGGTCCTGCTGGAGAACTGCCGCTGCAACAAGGGCGAGAAGAAGAACGACGACGCCCTGGCGCGGAAGATGGCGCAGTTGTGCGACATCTACGTCAACGACGCCTTCGGCACCGCGCATCGCGCCGAAGCCACCACGCACGGTATCGCGAAGTTCGCGGCGATCGC
>JAYVST010000497.1:0-3640 GCA_043775255.1 Burkholderiales bacterium | reverse complement strand
TATCAGACCTTCGTGCCGGGCACCCTGTCCTGGCTGGATCCGAGCAACAACAAGGCCTTTATCGACGGCCAGTTGTCGCTCACCGCCAACGGCATTTCGGTGTACTACGCCGCCAAGAACTCCGCCGACCCCAAGGTCAAGGACATGGTGGCCGATATCCAGCACGCCAATATGCCGATCGGTCCGGTGGGCGTGGCCACCGAGTTCAACCTGTTCTTCAACCAGATGGTGTTCAAGTACTCCAAATATCCGAAGGCGGCCAAGGAATTCATCCGCTTCATGATGGAGCAGGAACAGTACGGACCCTGGATGCAGGCGGCGATCGGCTATGTCGCCCATCCGCTCAAAGCCTACGACTCCAACCCGATCTGGACGGTCGATCCCAAGCACACGCCCTATCGCGATGCAATGAAAATCATGCGGCCGGCCGGCTTCTCCGGCAAGCTGGGTTATGCGTCGGCCGGCGCGACCGCAGATTTCATCGTAGTCAACATGGTGGCCGAGGCGGTGTCGGGGCAGAAGACACCCAAGGAAGCGGCGACGCGGGCACAGCAGCGCGCCGAGCGCTACTACAAGCTCTGATATTGAAGCGCCCCGGCTTGCAGCCAGGGCGCAGCACTATCGCGTGCGGTTCGAGCGTGCGCCTGCGGCGACGCTCAACATCGCGCTCGTATCAAGCAACGTTGTTTCGGCATTCGGGGAGAACGGGTTGTCTCAGGTTTCGGGCATGTCCTTTTTGGGGCGCATCAACAACAATGCGAACGCCCTCGGCTTCTTGTTCATGCTGCCGGCGGCGATCATTCTGCTGGTGTTTCTCACTTATCCGCTCGGGCTTGGTCTCTGGTTGGGGCTGACCGACACCAAGATCGGGCGCGACGGCGTATTCATCGGCCTTGACAACTACCGCTCGCTATTCGACGACAGCGTGTTCTGGTTGTCGGTGTTCAACACCGTGGTCTATACCGGCATAGCAAGTTTCTTCAAGTTCTTTCTCGGGCTGTGGCTGGCGCTCCTCCTGAACCAGAACATCCGCATGAAATCCTTCATGCGCGCCATCCTGCTGCTTCCCTGGATCGTGCCGACCACCCTGTCGGCGATCGCCTTCTGGTGGCTCTACGACAGCCAGTTTTCGATCATCTCCTGGGTGCTGGTGAAAATGGGGATCATCGACAAGTACATCAATTTTCTGGGTGACAGCTGGAATGCGCGCTTTTCGGTGATCGCCGCCAACGTCTGGCGCGGCATTCCGTTTGTCGCCATCTCGCTCTTGGCCGGGCTGCAGACCATCTCGCCCTCGCTCTACGAAGCGGCCACCATCGACGGCGCCTCGCGCTGGCAACTGTTCCGTTACGTCACCTACCCGTTGCTCACACCGATCATCGCCATCGTGATGACATTCTCGGTGCTCTTCACCTTCACCGATTTTCAGTTGATCTACGTGATTACGCGTGGTGGGCCGGTCAACGCCACCCACCTGATGGCGACGCTGTCGTTTCAGCGCGCCATCCCCGGCGGGCAACTGGCCGAGGGCGCAGCGATTGCGATGGCGATGGTGCCGTTCCTGATCGCGGCCATCCTGATCAGCTTTTTCGGCTTGCAGAGGCGCAAGTGGCAACAGGGCACCAAGGACTGATATCGACATGAGCAACGCTACCCAGAATGACCCCGGCGCAGCCGGCCACTCCGAAGGGGGCATGGACTACCTGATGTCCTCCCGGCGCAAGCTGGTGACGGTGTACGTGCCCCTGGCGGTGTTTTCGTTCGTCCTTTTGTTTCCGTTCTACTGGATGACCATCACCACCTTCAAGGGCAAGGAAGACCTGTACGACTACGAGCGCACCAGCCCGTTCTGGGTCTCCAACCCGACGCTCGCCAACATCAAGAAGCTGCTGTTCGACACCGCCTATCCCGAATGGCTGTTCAACACGATGCTGGTGTCGGTGGCGGCGACGTTCATTTCACTGTTCGCCGCCGTTCTGGCGGCCTACGCGATCGAGCGCCTGCGCTTCAAGGGTAGCAGGTGGGTTGGCCTGTGCATTTACTTCGCCTACCTGGTGCCGCCGTCGATTCTCTTCATTCCGCTGGCCACGATGGTGTTCAAGCTGCAGCTGTTCGACACTCGCTGGGCGCTGATCCTCACCTACCCCACCTTCCTGATCCCGTTTTGCACATGGCTTTTGATGGGCTACTTCCGCACGATTCCCTATGAGCTGGAGGAGTGTGCCCTGATTGACGGCGCCACCCGTTTCGAGATCCTCTGGAAGATCGTGCTGCCGCTGGCGGTGCCGGGCCTGATCTCGGCCGGCATCTTCGCCTTCACGCTGTCGTGGAACGAATTCATCTATGCGCTGACGTTCGTCTCTTCATCCGAGGTCAAAACCGTGCCGGTGGGCGTGATCACGGAGCTCGTGGAGGGCGACGTCTACCACTGGGGTTCGCTGATGGCCGGCGCGCTGTTCGGCTCGATCCCGGTGGCGATCCTGTACTCGTTTTTCGTCGAGTACTACGTCTCGGGGATGACCGGGGCGGTGAAGGAGTAGCCGCGTAGCAGGTTCGCTGCGGCCATGCGACAATTCTTCGACTAATTGCTCGCAGGAGTTCCCAATGGGTGCGCGTATTCCCGAAGGCGTCATAGACGCCGCCGCCAGGAAGAACATGATGGTGTTCTGGGAGCATCTGTGCGCCGATCGCCAACTCGCCGGTCTGCCCTACAAATTCGAGACCACGGTCGACGGAAAAATCATCATGAGTCCCGCGAGCCTGAGTCACGCGTCGTTCCAGGGTGAAATTGTGGTTGCTTTGCATGCGATCGCAGCCCGGACCGGTGTAAAGGGCAAGGCTTTGCCGGAATGCCCGGTGCTGACCGCCGATGGTGTCAAGTCGCCGGATGTCGCGTGGCTTTCGAGCACGCAACTCAAGGCGTTTGCCGGCAAGAGCGCGGCACCCAGCGCGCCGACGATCTGCATCGAAGTGAAATCTTCCTCCAACTCAAGCCGCGAAATGGACTCCAAACGGGCGCTCTACTTTGCCGCCGGTGCCGCCGAAGTCTGGGTCTGCGACGAACGCGGCGCCATGAGTTTCTGGAACGCGGGCGGCAAATTGAAGCATTCGGTGTTGTTCGCAAGCTTTCCGAAGCTGCTTGGCGATAGCTGATCACGCACGCGCGCGCGGCGTCTACGAGACATTCGACGCTTGCCAATGTCAAGAAGCTGCGGTTCGATACCCGCAGTTCGGCTCGATCCCGGTGGCGATTCTGTACTCGTTTTTTTGTCGAGCACTATGCCGCGGGGATGACCGGGGCGGTCAAGGAATAGAAACTTCCGCTCTGTCGCAACGCAAAAAAAAAGCGGCCGAGGCCGCTTTTTTTTCAGATCGTCACGCGCTTATTTGCGGCGCCGCAGGCCGGCCGCCAGCACAGCGGCTCCCAGCAATGCAAGCGTCCCGGGTTCCGGTACGTTGTTGCCGCCGCCCGTCGAGGGAATGTCGCATAAAGCGACGGAATTTCCCCGCCCGACGCATTCGGCCTGGGTGCCGCTCAAGGCGCCGTCGAACACTCGAATGTAGTCTGCAAATCCGCCGGAAGATTCGCCGCCGCCTGTCGCGAAATCATCCTTGAAGAATTGCATGATGTCGTTGGCCG
>JAYVST010000496.1:0-13691 GCA_043775255.1 Burkholderiales bacterium | reverse complement strand
ACCGACGGGTCGTCGTTCAACACCTGCAAGGTCGTGTGACCCCAGGTGTATTCGTAGATCGGCCTGGCGTTGAAAGCGCCTTCGGCATGGTTGAACGACAGGTTGCCACCGAATTCGCGCGCCAGGTCGGCCAGGGCTTCGATGTTGTCCTCGCCCACCATGCCGAGCACCGCGTGATGGCCGTCGGGAATCGCGTGGCGCAAGGCGTGGAAATGCTGCGCCAGCTTCGAGGTGATGGGCGACACCAGCTTTTTGGTGATGCCGTCGGAGGTTGCCAGGGCCCAGCCGAAGCGCGCCGCCTGCATGAAATCGGCGAATGTGACGATCACGTCGCGCCAGGCATAGGCCGGCGCCAGCGGCATTTCCACTTCAAGCATGATGCCGTTGACGCCGTAGGCATGATGCACGGTGGCCAGATCGTCGCCGCGGATTTCGAGGATTCGCGGCGTCTCCTCGATGGTGGCCAGCTTGATGCCGAGGATGTTGCCGCGGTCGCGCAGGATGCCGTAATTCACCGAGCCGATGCCCGCATGTCCGCCGCCCATGAAGCCGCCGAGGGTGGCCATGCGTTTGGTGGAAGGATGCATGCGCAGTTCCCAGCCATGCGCGCGGGTGGCCGCGTCGAACGCCTCGACTACGATGCCGGCCTCGGCGCGCGCCGCCGCGCGCCGCCCTGCCCCGCCTACCCACAACATGCGATCGACGCCGCTCATGTCGAGCACCACCCCGCCGGCCAGCGGCACGGCCTGGCCGAAGTTGCCGGTGCCCGCGCCGCGCGCGGTGACGGGAATGCGGTGCCGCGCGCACGCCGCCGCCACCCGCAATACCTCTTCCTGGGTGCGCGGTGACACCACCAGTTCGGCTGTCAGACCATCGAGTTCCTGCTTGAGAATGGGCGAGAACCAGTAGTAGTCGCGGCTCTTCGCGGCCAGCACGGCGGCATCCGTCGACTGCGCAATGTCGCCTAAGTCGCGCGCAAGCGCGCCGAGCGCGCCTGGCAATTCCGCGCGCATGCCTATTCCCGGAACGCCGGCATCATGCGTTCCGCCTTCGGTGGCAGGAAGCGGTCGGTATACACCTGCTCGGGCTTGAGCGTTCCCTTGACGTTGAAGGCGTCCAGGGTGGAAGCGATGCTCTTTTCCAGCTTTTTGGCTTCCACCGCCGACATGCCGTTCGCCTTGACATTGGGCGTCAGGACCATTTCCTTGATCGCCAGCACCATGCGCTTGTTCTCCAGCTCCACGTTGATCAGCGGGTCGCGCCCCTTGAGGGCGTTGACCGTGGCTTTCGGGTCGGCCACGGTGTCGCGGTAACCGCGGTTGATCGCCCGCGTGAGCGCGGCGATGGTGCGCGGATTCCGGTCGACAAAATCCTTCATCGCGAACACCACGTTGCCGTAGCCGTCGAGATTGTGGTCGTCGTACTTCATCACCACGATGTTTTCGCGCTTCACGCCCAGGCCCTCCACGCCCAACCCGCCGGAGGTGATGAAGCCGGCGATGGCGTCGACCTCGCCACGCACCAGCATCGGCTCGCGCAGCGTCGCGTCCATGGTGACCCAGGCGACCCGGGCCATGTCGATGCCGTTGGCCTTGGCCAGCGACGGAAACATCTGACGCGCGCCATCGAACACCGGCGCGCCCAGCTTCTTGCCCTCAAGCTGTTTCGGCGTGGTGATGTTGGCGCGGTCCTTCAGGCTGATGATCGCCAGCGGATAGCCGTCCTCCGGGACATAGAACACCAGCAGCGGCTTTTCCGGATTCTCCGCGTTCCACTTGATGATGACGCCCATGTCGGCATGGCCGATCTCGTGGCTGCCCGAGATCACCCGCTGGATCGAAGCGCCGGACCCGGCGCCGCGGTCGATCGTCATGTCGAGTCCTTCGGCCTTGAAATAGCCCTTTTCCGCGGCGTAGACATAGGGCGCCTGCGGGGCCTGGAACAGCCACCCAAGGGTCAGCTTGAGGGCCGGCTTTTCAACCTGGGCGTGAAGCGGGTTCGACAGCAGGCCCGCGCCCATGGCCAGCGCGAGAACGACAGCGACGATTTTCATTGGACAGGCCTCCGGAAACTCGGGCAGCGGCCTTACGCATCCGTCCGCTGCGCCGCCCGAGCGCGCGATCATACCGGCCTTTGCGCGGGCCTTGCGCTACCTTCCGGCTGTTTGATCCGGATCAAGGAGCAGGCGGACCGCAAGGCTACGATTGGTTCCCCCAGACCAGCGCAAGCGACCGCGCCGGCAAAAGCCCCGAAATCCGATGTTCAGCCTGCAAGTCCGCCATCTCCTCGAACGCGCCAAGCTGTTGACGGCGCCACCCGGAACCTCCGTCTACGATGCCGCGTGCCTGATGCAGGCCAACGGCAGCGGCGCGGTTCTGGTGATCGCGGACGAAGATCGCCTGATCGGCATCTTTACCGAGCGTGACGTGGTCTTTCGCGTCGTCGCCCGCGCCCGCTGCCCGCAGCACACCCAGCTTCTGGAAGTGATGACGCCGACGCCGTTTACCATCGGACCCGACAGGTCTTTCGGGCATGCCTTGACCCTGATGCAGAAAAACCGTTTTCGCCACCTGCCGGTGGTCGAAGACGGGCGGGTTCTTGGCATCGTCTCGGCGCGCAACGCGCTCGACCCCGATCTCGAGGAATTTGTGGCCGAATCGGCGCGGCGCGAACAGTTTGGACGCGAAGGCGGCTGACGTCCCCCACCCGCATCGAGCAGTCGCAACACGGATGGCGCCTTCACACACCAAACCCCGCTCAGAGCCTGTGAAGATTTCGTAACGAGCGGGTCGCGGTCGGGTCGAGCAGCGCAGCCGACCTCCCGTACGGCGACCGAAGGAGCGCTTGTCGCGACTGCTCCATTGCCGACAGGCCCGAGATCGGGCGGCGCAGTAGAAATATTCACAGGCTCTCAGGCGTCGATCCAGATCAGGGCCGCCATTCGTCCGGTGGTGCCGCCGTCGCCACGATGCGAGAACAGGCGCGCGTCTTCTACCGTGCAAAAACCGCCACCCGACACGGATTCGACGCCGAGCGCCGCCAGGCGCCCGCGCGCCAGCATATAAAGGTCGCACAACCATTTGCCGGGCCGTCCCGGATACGGCGTAAAGGCGTCGCGCGCGCGCGCATCGTGCGCGAGAAAGGCTTCCAGCACGTCGGCGCCGACCTCGAATTTGCGTGGCCCGATCGCCGGGCCCAGCCAGGCCCGCATGCGCGACGGCGCCGTGCCCATGGCACGCACGGTGGCCTCGATCACGCCGGACGACAATCCGCGCCAGCCGGCATGCGCGGCGCCGACCGCGCCGCCTGCGCCATCGCACAGCAGCACCGGCATGCAATCGGCCACCATCACCGCGCACACCACGCCGGGCTCTGCGGTCCAGGCGGCGTCGGCCTGCGGCAAACCTTGCAGCGTCGCGGCTTCGACCACGCCGGCCCCGTGTACCTGCTGCAGCCATGCCGGTTCGGCCGGCAGAGCGGCGCGCAGCAGGCGGCGGTTGGCGTGCACGTTTTCCGGCGCATCGCCGCTCTTCAAGCCCAGGTTCATGCTGTCGAACGGCGCCGGGCTGACGCCGCCGACGCGGGTGGTCATGAAGGCGCGCACGCGCGCCGCCCCCGGCCAGTCAGGCACGATCCATTGCGGGTGGCGCGGGTTCATTCGCTTTCGAGTTCGTCGAGCAGGGCCTGCATGTCGCTCGGCAGGGGCGCTTCCCATTCCAGCCGCCGGCCGCTTGTCGGATGGACAAGCCCGAGGCGGCAAGCGTGCAACGCCTGGCGCGCGAACCAGGCTCGCCACGGCGCTCGGCCGTATACCTGATCACCCACGATGGGGTGACCGATATGCTGCATGTGGACCCGAATCTGATGGGTGCGCCCGGTTTCGAGACGGCATTCGACCAGGGTTGCGGCGCTGCCGTCGCGTCGAAAGCGGCGCGCCACCTTGAAATGCGTCAGCGCCGACTTGGCGCCGCCGGCCGAATCGGCCAGCACCGCCATGCGCGTGCGCTGCGTGGGGTGGCGGCCGATCGCGGCTTGCACCATTCCTGCGCTCGCAACAGTGCCCGCCACCAGCGCCTGGTACTCCCGCTTGACCTCTCGCGCCTGCATTTGCCGGACCAGCGCGGTCTGCGCTTCGAGGGTCATGGCCACCACCAAAAGACCGCTGGTGTCGCGGTCGAGCCGATGCACGATGCCGGCACGCGGCACGTCGGCCAGTTGCGGCGCGTGGTGCAGAAGCGCATTGAGCAGCGTGCCGTTCCAATTGCCGGCGGCCGGATGCGCGACCAAGCCCGCCGGTTTGTCGAGCACGATGATGGCGTCGTCCTCATGCACGATCGACAAGGGGATGTCTTCGGGGCCATGGGGCGCCGCGTCGCCGGCCGCCTGCGGCACGACGCTGATTTTCTCGCCGCCCCGGAGCTTGTGGCGCGGTGCGACCGTGCGTCCGTCGATCAGGACATGGCCGCCTTCGATCCATTCCTGGAGCCTGCCCCTGGAGAACTGCGGCAGCCAGCGCGCCAGGCCGGCGTCCAGGCGCAGCCCGATCGCGTCCGTCGGCACCGCCAGCAGAATGGCGCCGGTCGATGGATCGGGCCGGATTGGATCTGCCGCGACGACCCCTCCGCTATAATCTTGTAGTTGTTTATCACCGGTTCTACGCATGGCTTGCAATCCTAGCTTACATTCGCGCGCGTTCGCGCTGATCCTTGCACTCGCCTTCGCAGTGGGCCTGGCGGGCTGCGGCAGCACGCCGACCAACGACGAGACCGCCGGCTGGTCGGCGCAGAAAATCTACACCGAAGCGCGCGAGGAAATGCGCAGCGGTAGTTGGGACAAGGCGATCAAGCGGCTTGAGTCGCTCGAGTCGAAGTACCCGTTCGGCCGCTACGCCCAGCAGGCGCAGATGGACATCGCGTATTCGTACTGGAAAAGCAACGATATCGCCTCCGCCGTGGCCGCCTGTGACCGCTTCACCAAGCTGTATCCGAATCACGAGAACGTCGACTACATTTTTTACCTGCGCGGCCTGGTTCTGTTCAACGAGGATCTGGGGCTGTTGGGCAAGGTATCGCGCCAGGACCCCACAGAGCGCGACAATCGCGGGCTGCGCGACTCCTTCGATACCTTCAAGAACCTGGTCACGCGCTTCCCGGAAAGCAAGTACGCGGAAGATGCCCGCCTGCGCCTGAAATACCTGGTCAATGCCCTGGCGCAGTACGAAGTGCACGTCGCGCGCTACTACATGCGGCGCAGCGCGTACCTGGCCGCGGCGAACCGGGTGCAATTCATGATCACCACCTATCCCAACGCGCCGGCGCAGGAAGAGGGCTTGTTCATCCTGGTTTCGGCCTACGAGGCAATGGGCCTGAACGATTTGCGCGACGACGCCCGGCGCGTGCTCGACAAGACCTATCCGTCGAGCGAGATTGTCCGCAACAAGGGGCCGAAGTCCAACGACCCCTGGTGGAAGATCTGGTAGCGCCCCTGCCCGCCTGGTGGCGCTGCCCGCCTGGTAGCGGCTCTGCACTCTGGTAGCGCCCCTGCCGAACTGGTAGCGCCCCGCCTACCTGGTAGCGCCCCTGCCTACCTGGTAGCGCCCCTGCCCGCTTCGGACTGCCAGGCGCGTCTTCAGACTCTGATGTTCTCGTCCCGGATGTACTGGGCGACGATCTCGTCCATGGTCTGGTCGGCACTAAAGCCCATGCCGATGGCGCGCGGGGTGAAGAGCCGCGCCGCCCAGGTTTTGACGATCGCGCCGATGCGCTCGTCCTTCACGTAGCGCACCCGTGCGGCGGCGGCTTCGCCCCCGAGGCGCCGCAGGGAATCGACCATTTCGGCGACGCTGACCACGATGCCCGGCAGGCTCACGGCACGCAATTCGCCAAAGACCGCGCTCGGCAGTTCGTAGGCACGCAGCAGATTGGCCACCACCTTCGCCGGCGAGCACATCCACATCAGGGTTTCCGGCGCTACCGGGCAGGCGTAGTCGACGCCGTTCAAGGGCTCGCGAATCACCGCGCTGGCGAACGAGGACGCCGCCGCGTTGGCCTTGCCCGGCCGCACCGATACCGTGGGAATGCGCACCGCCCGGCCGTCGATGTAGCCTTTGCGGTTGTAGTCTGCGGTGAGATGTTCGCCGATCAGTTTCTGCACCCCGTAGGACGCCTGCGGGGTGGGCGTGGTGCTGTCGGTGATGACATCCGGCAGCGGCGTGCCGAAGACGGCGATCGAACTCGAGAACAGCAGGCGCGGCCGGTTGCCCGCCTTGCGGCAGGACTCCAGCACGACGCGGTAGCCGTCGAGATTGACCCGCATGCCGAGTTCGAAGTCGGATTCGGCCTGCCCGCTGACCACGGCGGCCAGATGGAAGACGCCGTCTGTGTCCATGCCCAGCGCCTCGGCCACCGCACCGTGGTTGCTGACCTCGCCGCGGACGAAATGCACGCGCGGATCCTGCACGCCGTTGGCCGGTTCGGCCAAGTCTAAGAGCGTGATGCGTTTGACCGGGGCCCGTTCGCCGCGCGCATTGACGGTGTCGCCTTGCGCCAGCAAGGCGCGCGCGACGCGTTGGCCGAGAAAGCCGCCACCGCCGGTGATGAGGATGTTCATGCGTGGTCCTTTTCGCTGCGATTGTCGTTGTCGGCGGCGATTGTATTGGAAGCCGGGCGCACCGTCGCGGCCAAGAAGTCCTCCGCCTCGGCACGCTCGCGGGTGCGGCGCATCGGCGGCAGCGCCTGCCAGAGGCGGCGGCCGTACGGCTTGTCGGTCAGGCGGGTGTCGCATATCAGCAGGACGCCGCGGTCGCTTTCGTCGCGAATCAGGCGGCCGGCACCCTGCTTGAGCGTGATGGCCGCGCGCGGCAACTGGTATTCCATGAAGGCGTTGCGGCCCTGCCGCTTCATCGCCTCGATGCGTGCCGACAACACGGGGTCGTCGGGGGGCGCGAACGGCAGCTTGTCGATGACGACCAGTTTCAATGCATCGCCCTTGACGTCCACACCCTCCCAGAACGACTGGCTGGCCACCAGGATGGCGTTGCCAAGCCGGCGGAAGCGGTCCAGCAGTTCGGTGCGCGAGCCCTGCCCCTGCAGCAGCAGCGGCAGGTCCAGCCCATGGCGCGGCAACAGCTCGGCCAGCAGTTCATGCGCCCGGTTCATGTTGCGAATGGTGGTGAAGAGCATGAATGCGCCCCCCGGCCCGGCTCGATTGGCGGCAGCGATCAGCGGCAGCGCCTCCTCGACCACCCGCGTGGTGAACTCCGGCGCCATCGCCTCGGGCATGTTGCGCGGCACGTAGAGCAAGGCCTGCCCGGCATAGTCGAACGGGCTGGGCCAGGCCTGCGCATGGGTCGCTTCGATCTGGTCCAAGCCCAGCTCACCCAGGTATAGCGAGAAGTCGTTCTTGACCGCCAGGGTGGCCGAGGTGAAGACCCAGGCCCGCTTGTCGGATTCAACCTGGGTACGGAAGAGCGGCGCGATCGACATCGGCGTGGTGTGCAGCTGAAAACTGTGGCCGAAGACTTCGATCCACAGCACCGGCGGGTCGCCTTCGCCTTCGCCATCAGCGGCGGGCGCGGTCGGCGCGGCCGGTGCGGCCAGCGCGGCCGGTGCGGTCGGTGCGGTCGGCGCGGTCGGTGAACCTTCCCTGCGCGTGCCGCACCAGCGCAGGAGAAGTGCCGTCACTTCCTGCGCGCGTCGCCATACCGCCTCTATGCCCTCGGCGCGCGCCGCATTGGCCTCCAGCACACGCGCCACGTCCGCTAAGCGCGCCATCAGGCGCACGAGCGCCTCGTCGAACGGTTCGCGGCGCGTGAGTTGGCCATGGGCAACGCGGATCGGGTTTTCCGGCAGCGCGATACGCACGTCGCGTACCGCGTTTTCCAGCGTCCGCGTGAGATCGGCCCATTCGGCGGCCTCGCGCGCGCCGGCAAAGCCTTCGGAGAGGGCATCGCGCGCCAGATCCATGATCATCGCGCTGCCTACACTCTGGCCGAAAAACATGCGCGCAGTTTCCGGCAACTGGTGGGCTTCGTCGAGGATGACGGTGTTGCAGGCCGGCAAAAGCTCGGCCATGCCTTCGTCCTTGAGCACCACATCGGCGAAAAACAGGTGGTGGTTGACCACCACCACGTCGGCCGCCAGTGCGGCGCGGCGCGCCGCGAGCACGTAGCAGTCCTTGTGGTGCGGGCATTCCTGGCCCAGGCAGTTCTCGCGTGTAGAGGTGACCTGGCCCCAGACGGTCGCGCTTTCCGGCACGCCGGCGAATTCGGCGCGGTCGCCCGACGCTGTCTTCTTGTGGCCCCCGGCGATCTTGCGCAGATAGCGCACGTCGTCCTTCGATTGCAGTCGACCGTCGGCCACGGCCCGCTCGAGGTGGTAGTGGCACACATAGTTGGCGCGGCCCTTGAGCAAGGCCACCGTCACCGGCGCCTTGAGGGCGCGGCGCACGGCCGGGATGTCGCGATGGAACAACTGGTCCTGCAGGTTTTTGGTGCCGGTGGAGACGATCACCTTGCCGCCCGCCAGCAGCGCCGGCACCAGGTAGGCCACCGTCTTGCCGGTGCCGGTGCCGGCCTCCAGCACGGCCACGCCCTCGCTCTCGATGGCGGCGAGGATGGCCTGGGCCATCTCGACCTGTTGCGGCCGATGGCGAAATCCGGGGATCGCGGTCGCGAGCGGCCCTTTGGCACCCAGCAGGGCGTTCAGATCGATTTCTGGCAAAACCACGCGGGCCGGTTGAAGCCGGGACCGCTCGAAAGGCGGAAGAACGCGATTTTATCGCGCCGGGCGGATTTACCGGCGCCCTTACTCCAGCTTGATGTTCATCGAACGCACCAGGGGCACCCAGCGCGCGCGCTGCGCGGCCGCGAAAGCCTCGGCAGATTCAGGGGTGGAACCAGCGAGGTTTTCGGCGCCGAAGCCTTCGATCCGCTGCCTGATCTCGGCGCTTGCCAACGCGCGGTTGAGCTCGCGGTTGATGCGCTCGACCACCGCCTTGGGCGTGGCTTTCGGCACGATCAGGCAGTTCCATGTATAGGCATCGTAGTTGGAAACGCCGGCTTCGGCGTAGGTGGGCACGTCGGGGTAGTCCGGATGCCGCTTGCCGTTGGTGGCAAGGATGCGCATTGAGCCGGTGCGGTGATGCACACCGGCCGTGGCGAACCCGTCGAACACCAGATCCACCGTGCCTGCCAGCAGGTCCGCCATGGCCGGGCCGTTGCCCTTGTAGGGCACGTGCAAGAGGTCGATGCCGGCTTCCTTCTTGAACGTTTCCCCGACGATGTGGCTGATCGACCCGTTGCCGCCCGAGCCATAGGAGATGCTGCCCGGATTGGCGCGGGCGGCGGCGACGAGCGCGCGCAGGTCGTTCCAGCCGCCCTTTCTCGACGCCAGCACCAGTGGTGTAGCCGAGATCAGGCCCACGGTAACCAGGTCGCGGTCGATGTCGAAGGGCATGCTGCGGTAAAGCGCGGGATTCATCACCAGTTGCGAACTGGTGCCCAACCCGATCACATAACCGTCGGGCGCGGCCTTGGCCACCGCGTCGGTGCCGATTATGCCACCGGCGCCGGTGCGGTTTTCCACCGTGACCGGCTGACCCAGGGCTGCGGAAAACTTCGGCGCCAGAAGCCGCGCGATCACGTCATTGCCGCTGCCGGTAGCGAACGCGACGACGATGCGCAGCGGTCGCGTCGGCCATGCCTCCTGGGCGCGCGCCGGCCGGGCAAGATTGCTGCCGACAATGCCGGCGGCGAGCGCGAGATCGAACGTCCTGCGTTTCATGGCCTGCCCCGTTGTCCGCGAGTCCTACTTGCCTGCCCCTTTGTCCGCGACGCCTACTTGCCGGGCCAGTTCGGCGCGCGCTTTTCGATGAAGGCGGCGCGCCCTTCCTTCGCGTCTTCAGTCAACGCGAGGGTCATGATCTGCGATTCGAGGAAAGAGATCGCCTGTTCGAAGCTCATGTCGGCGGCCGCGCGCATCATCGCTTTGCCGCGCCGGACGGCGGTGGGCGACTTGTTGGCGATGCGCTCGATCAGCCATTCGGTCTTGGCATCGAGTTGCGCGCCCGGCACCACGTAGTTGACCAAGCCGATGCGTTCGGCGCGGGACGCGTCAACCGGTTCGCCGGTCATGCACATCTCGGCCAGATGGCGCGGGCCAATCAGGTACTGCAGCACCGACAGCACCTGAGCCGGGAACACGCCGATTTTCACCTCCGGCAGGCCGAAGGTGGCATGGTCGGCGGCGACCGCCATGTCGCACATGCCGAACAGGCCCATGCCGCCGGCCATGCAATGGCCATTGACCCGCGCCACCATCGGCAGCGTCGTGGTCCAGACATAGCGCAGGAGATCGGCATATTCCAGGTGGGGAATCGAAGGGTCGTACTGGAACGAGCCCGATCCCTTGGCCAGGTCTGCCCCGGCGCAGAAGGCCTTGCTGCCCACACCGGTGATGACGATCACCCGGATCGAGGGGTCGGCATGGGCCGCCGCGATGCCCGCGCGCATGCCGGAGAGCACCGCCGGGCTCATGGCGTTGCGGCGCTCTTCGCGGTTGATGGTCAGCCACATGGCGCGGCCGCGCTTTTCGGTCAACAGGTCCTGTTTGCTCATGCTGCCATCCATTTTCTTCTCCAGTGTCACGCTGCAAGACGGCGGCGAACGCACCACCGACCGGACCGGCGAGCGCTTCGTCAGTCTTGTCTTGGTGTTGCCGTCATCGAGGACCGGCCGAATTTGCGGCACGGTACACTAGTTCCATGCTCAGTGATGAGTTCGCCAGAATCTGCGTTTCCAGTATCCATGATCCTTTCATTCATCAAGAATATTTTGGCTGGCCCCGCGCCTGCCGAGCCCGCCTACCCGCGAGAGTTCGCCCTGGCACTCGCCGCCTACAAGAGCGGCGACTTCGGCGGCGCGGAAACCGGATTCGCTCGCCTTGCCGCCGCCAACCCGGATGATGCGGAAGCATGGGTATATGCCGGGTTGTGCGCACTTGAACGCGGCGCCGTAGCCAATGCCTTGCCGCGCCTTGCCAACGCGCGCCGAATCGACCCGGACAACTATCACTACCAATTCGCCGAAGCGCGCGCGCTCGCGCTCGATGGTCAGGCGGACCCTGCGCGCCGGGCCTGCATGCGTGTGCTTGACCTCGCGCCCGACTTCAATCCGGCATACATGCTTTGGGCCAAACTGGAGTTGCCCGGCGAGGACTACTTTTCGTTCCTGCAACGCCTGCACGCTTTTCAGAAGCCGCCCACTTACATCGAGATCGGCGTGTTTCGCGGGCAGTCATTGCAATTCGTCGGCGCGCAGACCCGCGCCCTCGGCGTCGATCCTGCCCCGCAATTGCAACATGCGTTGCCGCCGACCGCGCGGATTCTGACCATGACCAGCGACGAGTTCTTCGCAGCCACGGATTTCGAAGCCGAGTTGGGTGGCCAAGCGCTTGCCCTGGGTTTCATCGACGGCATGCACCGCTTCGAGTTCGCGCTGCGCGACTTCATCAACATGGAGCGGATCGCCGCCTCGACCGGCACGATTCTGATTCACGACTGCTATCCGCTTTGCCGCGCCACCGCGTTGCCGGAAAGCCGCCCCGGCTTCTGGAGTGGGGACGTTTGGCGCCTGATCCTGATTCTGAAAAAATACCGCCCCGACCTGCAGGTCCACACCCTGGCTTTCGCGCCCACCGGGCTGGGCATGGTGCGATCGCTCGATCCTGCCTCGACGGTACTGTCCGAAAACTATGACCGGATAGTCGACGAATTCGCCGCCCTTGACTACAGTGTGCTGGACGCCGGAAAGGCCGCGATGCTCAATCTCTATTCGAATCGCTGGGACGACATTGTGCCCCTGCTGCGCAATGAAGCGGCCCGCGCCAAGCCGGCCGGCGGCTAGCGCGCCTTCAATGTCTCCGGCAACATCCCCGCCGAAAAAGGCACAATTCGCCTGCCAAGCGCCAGCACGGTGCGGCATGCGACCGGTCGTGGACGCATCATCGTGAGCCGTTGAATCGATCAATAAGAGAACGCACATGGAACCGGTAAAACCGATCAGGAAAGCCACCGCAGTATTCAACCAGACCGGCCCGCTCGAGCGCGGCCGCGGCAAGGTGACCGGCATCATCGCCTTCGCACTGGCGATCCTGTGCCTGTTGGGCGTGCTGGCGTTTCATTTCCCGGAATACCTGACCACGCCGGAGCTGCGCAAGAATTATTCGGTCGACATGCTGCGCCACGTAATGCTGGGCGCAATGATCATTGCCGGCGGCTTGAGCCTGACCAACCTGGTCCGCCGCCGCAATCGCTGGCTGAACGGTTCGGCGCTGATTCTCATCGCCGTCACCGCAGCGATGGGCGGGCACCAGGTGCCGGTGGGCGACTTCCCCGACAACACGCCCTACATCGGTCTGGACTGGTTCATCCTCGACCTGCTCGGCTCGACGATGATCTTCATCCTGATCGAAAAACTTTTCCCGATCTACGACCAGCCGGTGTTTCGCCCAGGCTGGCAAACCGATTTCACGCACTTCGTGGTGAACCACTTCATCGTCGGGTTGATCCTGTTGATCGTCAACTTCATGGTGCACCGCTTCTTCGACTGGGCCGTGTACGCGCCGGTCCAGACCTGGATCGCCAACCTGCCCTTCGGCTTCGAGCTGGTCCTGATCCTGCTGGTGGCCGACATGGTGCAGTACTGGACCCACCGCGCGTACCACGAAGTGCCGGTCCTGTGGCGCTTCCATGCAGTGCACCACAGCGCCGAATACATGGACTGGATGGCCGGGTCGCGCCTGCACATGTTCGAGATCATCGTCACCCGGGTCTCCGTGCTGGGCATCATCTACGTGCTCGGCTTTTCCAAGCAAGTGATGGACATCTACATCATCATCGTCGGCTTCCAGGCGGTGTTCAACCACGCCAACGTGAAACTGCCCCAAGCCTTCGGCCGCGCGCCGCTGAAGGTCCTGATCGTCACGCCGGACTTCCACCACTGGCACCACAGCTCCGAGCGAGAGGCGCTGGACCGCAACTATGCCGCCCATTTCGCCTTCATCGACTACCTGTTCGGCACGGCCGTGAAGTCGGACCGGCGTTTCCCGGAGAAGTACGGCGTGCTGGGCGACTACATGCCGGAAGGATTCCTGAAGCAGCAGATGTTTCCGTTCACGTGGAAGGGGTAGCGCCGCGCCCCGCTTACGGAAGGATCTGGAAGGTCTTGCGTGAATTGAGCCTGTAGGCGGAAAAGCCGCGCAGGTCGAACCAGCGCGACGAATGCGCCGGTGTCCAGCAGCAGACTACGCGCCACGACGCAAACGTGCGATCAGGTGCTCGCGATGACGTTGGCCCAAATCGGGCACGTCACTCTCCACGCTTCCAAGAAGGTCGCGCACGCGATCGATCGGGCGCACCTCAGCCGGATCGGTTTCAAGAAACCGGGTGAGCGCCAGCCGCACCACGTCCGAGCGTTTTTGCTTCATGCGTTTGGCCGATAGCGCCAGCTATCCGGCAAGATCCGCAGGCAGTCGCAATGTCAGTCGGGCTTCCATGTGACACCTCGATACGATGTTTTCTGGGGTTCAATAGTAGTGCAACGTGCTGCAAATTCGCTCTCCGATTGCATTGCCTCTTCCACTTGCCTCCCCCACTCGTCGGCACACTGGCGTCGTGCTAAATTCACGGTCCCC
>JAYVST010000495.1:0-6385 GCA_043775255.1 Burkholderiales bacterium | reverse complement strand
AGGCGGAAAAGTACCGTAGCAAGATGGAATCGGATCTCTCCGTTGGTAGGACTGCGCAAACGCGCTTCGCGCAGATAGCGCAACGCTTCTTCGTCCTTGCCCTGGCGCGCCAGCGACCAGCCGAGGGTATCGGCTATTTCGGGCACGGCAGGCGTGATTTTGTAAGCCTTCGCCGCCAGCACGCCGGCTTGCGCCGAGTCCCCGAGGCGCAACAGCACCACCGCCATGTTGTTTAGGGTCAACGGGTCCTCCGGTTCGGCGGAAAGGATCACGCTATACGTTTGGCGGGCCCCCGGATAGTCACCGACCTTCGATTGCGCCTCGGCGAGTGCCTTGCGGGCGGACTGATCCTGAGGTCGTGCCTTCAACCATTGCTGGAGGTAGGCGACCGCCTTAACCGACTCCCCGGCCGCGATGTGCGCGTGCGCGACGTTTATCGCGATGGCCGTCGTCGGTTCGCGGGACGCCACCGCGCGATAACCTGCGGCGGCGGCGGCATATTGGCCCCGCGCCATCGCCAGGTTGGCGCCGGTAAGCAGGGTCACATTGCTTCCAGCATGCTTCGCGTTGAGGATTTTCAACGCGGCATCGGCGCGCGCACTATCGCCCCGTCGCGTTTCCGCCTCGACCAGCAAAGCCAGTGCGAGCGCGTCGTCACCGCGCGCCTGGAGCGCCTTTTGGGCGTTGTATACCGCGCCATCGGGATTGGCGGCCTGCAACTGCAGGCGCCCGATCCGCAATTGAATGTCCGGGTCGAATCCGGAAATGCGGGTGGCCACCTGAAAAATTTGCCGCGCATCCGCCTGGTTCCCACCGGCGAGCAATGCTTGGCCCAAGATGATCTGGACGGCAAGGTTGTCGGGATATTTGCTGGCAAGCGCTTTCGCGATCTCGATCGCCCGGGGAACCTGCTGCTGCTCGACGTGCAGTTCGACAAGCGCAAGCCCCGGTCGCGGATCGACTCGCTGAATATCATCCGCCCGTTGCCATTGCCGAATCGCCTGGGCCGGGCGTTTGGCAGCGCGCTCTATCACGCCCAATTCGAAAAGCACATCGGAATCGTCACCGGTTCGGGCAAGCAATTGCGTGAGCCGCGCCAACGCGGCGTCGAAGCGCGACTCTTTCACATCCAGGCGCGCGAGATTGAGCGCGGACGGCCTAAACGACAGATCTCGGGCCAACGCACTCTCGTACGCCAGCCTTGCCCCTTTCGAGTCGCCGATCGCGCTTTTGATGGTGCCCATGAAATTGAGCATCGCGAGGTTTGACGGATCGCGCTTGACCACACCTTCGCATATCTGCACCGCTTTCTGCTTTTGTCCAGATCGCGCATAGGTCATCGCGAGTTCTGTCGCAGCCCGCGTGTCGGACGGATCATCGGCGAACGCCTTTTCGAGATTCGCGAGACCCTGCGCATCGCGGCTCAGGGCGATTTGGGCAATTCCAAGCTCGCGAGTGGCCGCTGAACCGCCACCGGCGGAAGTCGCACGTTCCAGCAGTTCGGATGCCTGCACGAAGCGGCGCTGCGCGAGATACACCGTGCCGAGCAGGTAATTCACCTGAATATCGTTCGGCACTTCTTTCATGAGCGCCTCAAGGGCAGGCTGTGCCTTGTCATATTCCCGCGCTTCAACATACGTCGATGCAAGGAGCTTGCGGGCGATCAGGTTCCGCGTACTGCGCCCCACGATGATCTGAAGGTAATCGCGCGCCTTTTGCCAGTTGCGCAGACTGTAATGTCCCAACGCGCCGGCCATCAGGTAATGCTCCCGGCCCGCAACCCAGGAAGGTGGAAGACCGTCAACCAGGCGAACCACCTCGCGCAATTCAGCCTTGGCCGCCTCCGAATTCCCTTTTTGATGCGCGATCAGCGCACGGAGATAGGCCGCACGCGCGTCGTCAAGTCGGTTTGACTTCAGGTAGACCAAATCACTTTCGGCCTCTTTTTCGCGACCAAGTTTGAGGAAAAGCGACGCCCGTGCGACGCGCGCTTCCGCGAGTGCTGGATCGATGACGAGCGCTTGGTTGTAGGACGCGAGCGCGGTTTTTTCATCCTGCACGGCCTGCATGACCGACGCATGCGCGCTCCAGGCCGATGCGTCCTTCGGCGCGATCTCCACCGACTTCGACGCGAACGCCCGCGCTCGCTCCAAGTCGTTGCCCCTCAGCAATAGAGGAATTTCCGCCACCAGGGGCGTCACCGAATTCGGGGCGAGCGCACGCGCCTCGGCAAAGGTGCGCGTGGCCATGGCGAAATTGCCCATGTCGGCATAGGCCGTACCGCGAAGGGTCAGCACCTCCACTTGCGCGGCAAGCGGCAGGCCTGCAGGCTGTATCCGCTCCAAAACCAGTTTCGGCTCGCCTTGCAAGAGGTAAACCTGGCCCAGCGGCAATGCAACTTCGGCACGGTTGACGCCCAGCTTGAGGGACTCCTCGAAGGCCGCTTCCGCCCCCTTGAGTTCCCCCTTGCGCAGCAAGGCCTTGCCCATAAGCAGGTGTGCGGGAAGCAAGCCTCGATCCTGCTGGATGGCATTTTTCAACTGGACGATCGCCGCTGCGAAATCGCCCTTGTCGTAGCGGGTAAGCGCGTCCTCATAGAATCGCGCCGCCTTTTCAGGAGTGGCCAACGCCAAGCCTGCCGGCAAAAGGCAGGCGAACAAAAACGCAGCCCGCATGAATAACATCGATCGTCCGCCGGACACCGTCATAGAAGCATTTTCATCGGGTGGAAACCTGACCTTAGACGTGGACGCCGGTGTTTGTAACCCCAGGCCGTCATAGCGACATTTTCATCGGGTGCAAACCTGACACCGCCTGTTCGGAGACGTGATCGGAGTCGGCACGCTGGAGGACCGTGATGTTACCGGGATTGATAATTGCCGAGTGAAGAGGGAAACGATAGTTTACAAGCACTGCCCGCACTTGCATCGCAAGGATTGAAGCCGGTTTTGCTATCCCGCAAGAACCATCAGCGTCATTCATCCGCCAACCGGAGGGCGATATCCGATCGAATCAAGAAGCGGCAATTTCCGCAAACGGCGAAAAAATCCGTTTCCCTCGATCCAGAGAGCATACGCGACGTAGTCGGGATCGCGCGAAAGATGCCATTCCTCGGTTTTAGCCCGCAATACGTATATGCCGTTGACCGCCAATAGCAGCAGGCTGTGTCGCACGGCTTCACCAAGCGTTCCGGATGCCATAAACGGCACCGAAATCATCCACCACGAAAGGTTCTTCGCGACATACGCCGGGTGCTTGGTCCAACGGTAGGGGCCATTGGTAATGATGCCGCGATTCGTTAGATTGGAAAACCGGGCACCGAATATCACCGTGGCCCAAACATAGATGCCTGTAAGCGCCAGTATCAACGTGCCCCAGATCGCATAGAGCGTCGGCGAGTCCCAAAGCCACGTAGACCATTTGATGTCCGTACCGAAGGCGAGGTATTGTCGTCCGATCAATGCCCAGAAGGGTTCATAGCAGACGAGCGCCGCGGCCCAGCCGAGCAGGGAGGGTTCGGCGGAACGCAAATGCGTGTCCATAAGGCGGAGCGACACGATATAGCCCATCGAAACCATGCCGACATCGATGAAGTAGCACAGGTCATGCAGGAAGTCGAACCAGAACTTGAAACTCACAAGTTGCCCTGTGTCATAGGCGAGAAAGCGCCCCAGATCGTTGCACATGTATGTGAACATCAGCGGAAGAAAGAACGCCTTTATCAACCATCCAAGGACGTGTTGGCCGAGAACCTTTCCGTCAACCGATTTCCACTGCAAGGCGACCAGCATCCCCGCATGCCAATAACCATCTTGCGGCTGCGGCATGTGGCGGTCGACAAAGTAGAAATAAGGAACCGCCAGCGCCATCCACACGGGCAGCACGATACGCAGCATGGCGAAATACCGCTGATACGAGGCGCCGTGATATTCGGGAAACAGCCAGTACAGGAAAGCGACGAACCCGATGCTGGCGAGCAAACCCGCGAATTTGATCAGTGTGCGACGCACGGACGGGTCGGCGTGGCGAAAATCGATGCCGGTGCTTGGACGTAGGTGCACTTTCCGCCAGGCGATATCAGCAACAAAGATCGTGCCTGCGGGCATCGCAAGCATGAACAACGCGGAATTGACAACATTACCCCCGAACAGGGGATACAACCTGAGGATCGCCAGCGCCAGCAGGAAAGCCGTCAATCCGGCCGCTGCGACTCCGCCATGAGTGGCCGAATGCGGCCTGTTCACACGCTCGTGCCCGCAATGGAGGAGCCGTCCAGCGCCCGCGCGCTGCCACCACGGGGCCTCCGATTTAATCGACTTGAACATTCGGCGGCGCACCACAATTGCACGCTGGCGCTGACGGTTGCCGGTCCGTAGTGCTTATGGCGGACATGAATGCCAACCGAAGTCGCGCCTTCGCTGCTTCTGCTGAAAGCGCAGTCGCGATCCGGCACAAAACCCGACGCGCCCGCGCGACCGCATACTTTGAACGGCATGATTTGGCTACGCTTCAAGATGGAATCCGAAAATCCGCACAATGGACGAATTGTGGAGCGACCGTAGGGTAGCGCAAAAGCGCTTACGAATACGTCACGCAAGCGCTTCGGCGTGCCTTGGTTCATCTGCCCTGGTTCATCTGCCCTGGTTCATTCCGGCACGACTCGACGATGCCATAATGCCTGCCACCTTTCGCCGGCAGGATGCTGCTTCCGATTCATGAAATTCGAACGCTCGGCAACTGACGGCCGCGCCCGCCGCGGCACCCTGATATTCAGACACGGGGGCGTCGAAACCCCGGTTTTCATGCCCGTCGGCACCTACGGCACCGTCAAGGCGATGACCCCGGCCGACCTGGAAGCCATCGGCGCGTCCATCGTGCTGGGCAACACCTTTCATCTTTGGCTGCGGCCCGGCCTGGATGTTATCGCCGCCCACGGCGGATTGCACCGTTTCATGGGATGGAACAAACCCATCCTCACCGATTCGGGCGGGTTCCAGGTCTGGAGCCTGGGAGATTTGCGCAAGATCAGCGAGGAGGGGGTGCGTTTCGCCTCGCCGGTCAACGGCGACCGCCTGTTCCTCACCCCCGAGGAGTCGATGCGCATCCAGCGCGTGCTCGATTCGGACGTCGTCATGGTGTTCGACGAATGCACGCCGTATGAAATCGACGGCCGGCGGGCGACCGAGGCGGAAGCCCGAACCTCGATGGAAATGTCGCTGCGCTGGGCGGCGCGCAGCCGCGCCGAGTTCGACCGCTTGGAGAACCCGAACGCTCTCTTCGGCATCGTCCAGGGCGGCATGTTCGAGGGTCTGCGCGACGCCTCGCTGGCGGGCCTGACCGGCATCGGCTTTCCCGGCTATGCCATCGGCGGGCTTTCGGTGGGCGAACCGAAGGAAGACATGCTTCGGGTGCTCGAACACACCGCGCCGCGCCTGCCGGCCGACAAGCCGCGTTACCTGATGGGGGTGGGTACGCCGGAAGACCTGGTGGCAGGCGTGGCCGCCGGCGTCGACATGTTCGATTGCGTCATGCCGACCCGCAACGCGCGCAACGGCCACCTGTTCACCCGTTTCGGCGACGTGCGGCTCAAGAACGCCCGCTACAAACAGGACTTGCGGCCGCCCGACCCGTCCTGCGCCTGCTATACCTGTCGCAACTTCACCCGAGCCTACCTGCACCACCTGCACAAGATCGGCGAAATCCTCGGTGCGCAACTGAACACCATCCACAACCTCGCTTACTACCAGACCCTGATGCGGGAAATGCGCGAGGCGATCGAGGCGCGGCGCTTTCAGGCCATGCGCACCGACTTCGATCACGAGCGCGCTGCCGGCACGCTGTGAAATGCATGAAGAACGCGCAGACAACGCCATGAAAGCGCAAAAAGAACACGCAGGCAGCACCATGAAGGTGCAAGAAGAACGCGCAGGCGGTGCCATGAAAGGGCAAGGAGAACACGCTGGCAGTGCCATGAAAGGGCAAGAAGAACGCGCTGGCAGTGACATGTGGGTGCGATTCAAACTGATGTGTGAGCGCGCTCAAGTGGCACGTGCTTCGGATTGCATGCCCAGTAGCGACCCCAGCTCCAACGATACGACACATCAGTTTGAATCGCACCCGTGACATGTAGGTCAAGAAGAACGCGCTGGCGGCGCCATGATAAAATCTCGGGTTGCTTTCGATACATGTGATTGGAGAATTTCGTGCTGATTTCATCCGCTTACGCACAAGCGTCCACAGGCGGCATCGGGTCCGGCGACGGCCTGATGGGCCTGTTACCCATCGTGCTCATGTTCGTGCTCCTGTACTTCATGATGATCCGCCCGCAGATGAAGCGCCAGAAGGAGCACAAGCTGATGGTCGAAACGCTCAAAAGCGGCGACGA
>JAYVST010000494.1:0-3391 GCA_043775255.1 Burkholderiales bacterium | reverse complement strand
CGCACCCAACCTTTCTCGGAAAAGATCACCGTCACCGGCTCATCGGGCACGGTCTGGCTGACCACCGAGCGGCCGGCTTCTTCGATCAGGGTGCGGCGTTCGTCTCCGAACTGTTTGGCATCGGCTTCGATTTCCCTGATCACGAGCTTTTTCAGCGCAGACTCGTCCGCCAGCAAATGCTCCAGTTCCTTCTTCTCGCCGCGCAGTTCCTTGAGTTCGCGCTCGATACGAATGCCTTCCAGGCGCGCAAGCTGGCGCAGCCGGATTTCCAGGATGTCTTCAGCCTGTCTGTCGGTCAACTTGAATTTTTCGATCAGGGCCGGCTTCGGCTCGTCCGCCTCGCGGATGACGCGGATGACGCGATCGATGTCGAGATAGACGATCATCCGCCCTTCAAGGATGTGGATGCGATCGTCCACACGGCCCAGGCGATGGCGGGTGCGCCGCGTCACGGTCGCGAAGCGGAACTCGGTCCATTCGACAAGCACCTCGCGCAGGGACTTCTGGCGCGGCCGGCCGTCAAGTCCGATAGTCACCATGTTGATGGAAACCGAGGTCTCCATGCTGGTATGCGCCAGCAGCACGGTCATGAATTCGGCCTGATCGATCTTCGCGGTCTTCGGCTGGAACACCAGGCGTACCGCGGCATCCTTGCCAGATTCATCGCGCACGGTGTCGAGTACCGACAGCACCAGCGCCTTCAGATTCTGCTGTTCAGGCGTCAACGATTTCTTGCCGGCACGCACCTTCGGATTGCTGAGTTCCTCAATTTCCTCCAGCACCTTTTGCGTCGAACAGCCCGGCGGCAGTTCGGTGACCACCAGTTGCCATTGGCCACGCGCCAACTCTTCGGCAATCCAGCGCGCACGCACCTTGAGCGAACCACGTCCGTTGACATACGCCTCGGCGATCTCGGCGCGCGCGGAGATGATCTGTCCGCCATTCGGGAAATCCGGTCCGGCGATGAAATCCAGTATCTCGGCGTCGCTGGTTTTCGGCTTTCTGATCAGCGCCACCGCCGCCTTGGCTACTTCACGCAGGTTGTGCGAAGGGATTTCGGTCGCCATCCCCACGGCAATCCCGGATGCGCCATTGAGCAGCAGCATCGGCAGGCGCGCCGGCAGACGCTTGGGTTCCTCGAAAGAGCCGTCGTAGTTGGGCACGAAATCCACGGTACCCATGCCGAGTTCATCGAGCAGCAAACGTGCGATGGGCGTCAAGCGCGCTTCGGTATAGCGCATTGCTGCGGCACCGTCACCGTCGCGACTGCCGAAGTTTCCCTGACCGTCGATCAAGGGATAACGAAGCGAGAAATCCTGCGCTAAGCGCACCAGCGCGTCATAGGCGGACTGGTCGCCATGCGGATGGAACTTGCCCAGCACGTCGCCAACCACGCGCGCGCTCTTTACGGGCTTGGCATTCGCCGCCAGGCCCATCTCGTGCATCGAAAAAATGATGCGTCGCTGCACCGGCTTCTGGCCGTCGGCAACGTCCGGCAACGCGCGCCCCTTGACCACCGAAACCGCGTAGTCGAGATAGGCACGTTCGGCATACAGGCCCAACGGCAGGTAGTCACCGTCGGGCAATGGCGGCAAAGGTCCGCCGCCACCGGTCGGCGGCGGACCGCCACCCGCCGCAGGCGGGCCCGCCACGTCATCTGACGCAGCCGGCATACGGGCTTCGGTTCCCTCCTGCGATGCGGCAGGTTCGGTCAAGGAATTCCGGTCTGGAACAAATGGCACTGAAACCTCTTCAGGCGAAACATCTTGTTGGTGCACTATTGTTTCTTGCTGGTTCACGGCTACTTCTCGCTGGTTCACAACTGAATTTCCCACTTCGTTGGCAACATGGAGGACGGCGAACAGATCACCGGTATCGGGCACGGCAGGCGAGCGCGACTTGAACTTCAACCGCGGTTTTGTCACTGCCCGGCCTGTCCCGGTGCGGCAGGGGCGACGGCGCCAGGCTGCGCCATGAGTCCGGGCAACGCGCCGAGGTCAGGCGGCAGATTGCGCCGGCCCGGAATGGTGAGCCGGATGCGACCGGTCTCGACCACGCGCGTGACCAGTTTGGGCCCGCTGTAGTGCTCGTAGAACTGCATCACCAGCTTGACATAGGCCTGGGTTTCCGGGAACGGCGGAATGGTGTTCTTGTAACGTTGCACGGCGCCCTCTCCGGCGTTGTAGCCGGCCAGTGCCAACTGTAGATTGCCATTGAACATGTCGAGCAAGTCGCGCAGGTAACGGGTGCCGCCATTGACGTTTTCGTGCGGATCGGCGATCTTCTTTACGCCATAGCGCGCCGCCGTGCCCGGAATGAGTTGCATCAGGCCGACCGCGCCTTTCGGCGATACGGCTGCCGGGTCGTAGGCCGACTCGACCGCGATGATCGCCTTGACCAGCGCCGGTTCGAGTCTTTGCCGGCGCGCCTGGTCCCGCACCAGGTCGTCGAACCGCGCCACGTTGGGCGTTTTCTCGACCCGCTTGAAAATAACGTGGTCCCTCAACTCGTCCGGCGGCGGCAGGTGTTTCAGTTCGGAGGAGAGCTTGAACTCCGTCCTGCTCTCACCCTTGACAAACAACTCATAGCGCGCGTCCAGCTTTTCGTTCGCCAGATGCACCTGCCCCTTGTCGTCGACGAAACCATACAGATCCGCCTGGACGGCAGTCATCGTCAGGCAGAGACACACCAACAGGGCAATGCGCACGATGATCACAGCCGTATTTTACGGGATGCGGAGGACCCGACTGCGGGCCAAGCGCGACGTGTCAAGCGCGACGCGCCGAACGCTCGCACCGGGTACTCAATCGAATTCGGGACGCTCGTGCTTCCCGCCCAGAACGCGCATGTTGTCGCTCAGGTTGGACATGAAGGCGCGCTTGTCGCCGCCGGCCGAGTCTGCGGCCCAGAACATCGGCTGGCCGACGTAGACATCGACGAAAAACGGCACTGGAACGAAAGTACCCTTGGGCAACGACTTGCCCAGGCCGTGCATGAAAATCGGCACCACCGGTACCGTGGGAAAGCGTGACGCTAGCACCGCGACGCCGGACTTGAGTTCCTGCATGCGCTCCGGTTCTCCGCGCGTACCTTCCGGAAAGATCACCAGGATTTCGCCGCGTTCGAGCGCTTCATAACATGCAGCCAAGGGGTCGCCGTTGGCGTCACCACGTTTCCTGGCGATCGGAATGATGCCGACGAAGTTGAGCGAAAACCAGCCCAGGAGGCCGGTCTTGAGGAAATAGTCGGCCGCCGCCACCGGCCGCACTTGCGCAATCTGGCGCAGCGGAAACAGCGTGAGCATTGCCAGGGTGTCGAGGTGGCTGTTGTGATTCGGGGTGACGATCGCCGGCCCCTTTTTCGGCAGGCGGTTGCGATGCCTGACGTTCAT
>JAYVST010000493.1:0-3798 GCA_043775255.1 Burkholderiales bacterium | reverse complement strand
CTGATGAGCCAGGCCTTGCGCAAGCTGACCGGCAACATCAAGCGCACCAACACGCTGGTGATTTTCATCAACCAGATCCGCATGAAGATCGGCGTCATGTTCGGCAATCCTGAAACCACCACCGGCGGCAACGCACTCAAGTTCTATGCGTCGGTGCGGCTTGACATTCGCCGCACCGGTTCGATCAAGGACGGTGAAGAAGTGGTCGGCAACGAAACCCGCGTCAAGGTGGTCAAGAACAAGGTCGCGCCGCCCTTCCGGGAAGCCCATTTCGACATTCTGTACGGTGCGGGCATTTCGCGGGAAGGCGAGATCATCGAGCTTGGCGTCGAGCACAAGATCGTCGATAAATCAGGAGCCTGGTACAGCTACAAGGGTGACCGGATCGGCCAGGGCAAGGACAATACCCGCAACTGGCTCAAGGAAAATCCGGCGATCGCGCAGGAAATCGAGAGCCGGGTTCGTGAGGCGCTAGGGGTCAAGGGTGGTCCTGCCCCGCAAGCAGCAGCGGCCTGACCGGTTCGGTCGCGCGCGGGCCCTCGCCGCTCGGGATGGCGGCGGGGAGCCGATCCAAGCGGCGGATCTGCGCGCGAAGGCGATCGCGCTTCTTGGCCGCCGTGAGCACAGCCGGGTGGAAATGCGCGGCAAACTCGTGCGCGCGGGCGGTGATGCGGAAACAGTCGAGACGCTGCTTGACGTGCTGGAAGGGGAAACATTGCTCTCGGACCAGCGCTTCGCCGAGGGGTTGGCACGGGTGCGTGGCGCCCGTTTCGGCAGCCGGCGGGTCGCCCATGACTTGCGTCGAACCGGAGTCGGGATCGAGGGCGGCGCTGTGGTCGATGAATTGCGCGCCACCGACCTCGAACGGGCGCGAGAGATCTGGCAACGCAAGTTCGGCGCCGTGCCGACAAACGCTGCCGCGCGTGCGAAGCAAATGCGATTTCTCTTGTCGCGCGGCTTCCCCACCGACGTGATTTACCGTGTGGTGCCGCGTCCCGGCAGCCGCGAGGACCACGACTGATCGGCCTTTTCGCAGTACGGCGGAAAGGGGGCCTATGCTATGATCTTCAGCTCTTCGGGAATGTTGCCGAGGAGCTTTTTGCGTCGTTTTTTGTTTGCTGGGCAACGCATGAACGCGAGCGGTTTTGGCGCACGTTGGCCGATGGCGCGACCGCCCCGCTTCGAGCCGCGAACCCGGTCCAGAAGCGAACTGGATATTCCAAGGGGAGTCAGTTGAAGATCCACGAGTATCAAGGCAAGGAATTGCTGCGCAAGTTCGGGTTGCCGACACCACGCGGGATCGCGTGCTTGACCGTCGACGAGGCCGTAGCGGCAGCCGAAAAGCTCGGCGGGCCGGTCTGGGTCGTGAAGGCGCAGATCCATGCCGGCGGGCGCGGCAAGGGAGGCGGCGTCAAGGTGGCGAAATCCATTGTGGAAGTGCGTGAGAAGGCCTCCCAGATCCTCGGCATGCACTTAAAAACGCACCAGACCGGCCCCGACGGGCAACGGGTCAGGCGACTTCTGGTCGAGGACGGCGCCGACATCAAGAAGGAGTACTACGTCGCTGCGCTTACCGACCGCGCCACCCAGCGCGTCGCGATGATGGCGTCCAGCGAGGGCGGCATGGACATCGAGGAAGTCGCGCATGCGACGCCGGAGAAAATCCTCAAGGAGTTTGTCGACCCGGCCAGCGGGCTGACCGACGCCCAAGCCGATCGCCTCGCACGCGGCATCGGTGTGCCGGAGGCGTCGCTGGCCCAGGCCCGGGACGTGTTGAAGAAACTCTACACCTGCTACATGGACACCGACGCATCGCTAGCCGAGATCAATCCGATGATTCTCGAGGGCAATGGCAACATCAAGGCACTCGACGCGAAGTTCAATTTCGACGCCAACGCGATGTTTCGCCACCCGGAAATCGTCGCCTATCGCGACCTCGACGAAGAGGACCCGGCCGAGGTCGAAGCCTCGAAGTACGACCTGGCTTATATCCAGCTCGACGGCAACATCGGCTGTTTGGTCAATGGCGCCGGCCTGGCCATGGCGACCATGGACACGATCAAGCTCTTCGGCGGCGAGCCGGCCAACTTCCTCGACGTGGGTGGGGGCGCTACAGCGGAGAAGGTCACCGAAGCTTTCAAGATCATGATCAAGACCCCGGGCTTGAAGGCGATTCTAGTCAACATCTTCGGCGGCATCATGCGTTGCGACACCATTGCCGAGGGCGTCATCGCTGCATGCCGGGCGGTCAACCTGTCGGTGCCGCTGGTGGTCCGTATGAAAGGCACCAACGAAGATGTAGGCAAGAAGATGCTCGCTGATTCGGGCTTGCCCATTATTGCGGCGGACACGATGGCCGATGCAGCCCGGAAGGTGGTCGCCGCCGCCAATTAAGGCGGACGGCCGGGCGTCCGCTCGCGGCCGCTGGCGCGCAGGCTTTTACCGCCGACATATTCCGAGGAAACCATGAGCATCCTGATCGACAAGAACACACGGGTCGTGACCCAGGGCATCACCGGCAAGACCGGGCAGTTCCACACCAAGATGTGCAAGGCATATGCCAACGGTGCGGCTTGCTTCGTCGCCGGCGTGAACCCGAAAAAGGCCGGCGAACGCTACGAAGACATCCCGATCTATGCCAGCGTGAAAGAAGCCAGGGCGCAGACCGGTGCGAACGTCTCGGTGATCTATGTGCCGCCGGCGGGCGCGGCGGCGGCGATCTGGGAGGCGGTGGAAGCCGACCTTGACCTGGCCATCTGCATCACCGAAGGCATTCCGGTACGCGACATGCTGGAAGTGCGAAATCGCATGCGTGCCGAGAACCGCAAGACCCTGCTGCTCGGACCGAACTGCCCGGGTCTCATCACGCCCGACGAAGTCAAGATCGGCATCATGCCGGGCCATATCCACCGCAAAGGTCGCATCGGTGTGGTTTCGCGCTCCGGCACCCTGACCTATGAAGCTGTCGCGCAGCTGACCGAAATCGGACTAGGGCAGTCATCTGCGGTGGGTATCGGCGGCGACCCGATCAACGGGCTTAAACATATCGACATCATGCAGCGTTTCAACGACGATCCGGAAACCGATGCGGTGGTCATGATCGGCGAAATCGGCGGTCCCGATGAAGCGAACGCGGCGCTTTGGATCCGCGACAACATGAAAAAGCCGGTGGTCGGCTTCATCGCCGGCGTCACAGCGCCCGCGGGCAAGCGCATGGGACATGCGGGCGCGTTGATTTCCGGCGGCGCCGATACGGCGCAGGCCAAGCTGGACATCATGGAGGAGTGTGGCATCAAGACCACCAAGAACCCCTCCGAGATGGGGCGCATGCTCAAGGCCATGCTGTAGACGAACTGCGCCGAATAGATAATTTCAGGAGATACGAATGAGTTTTGACAGCCCGGAATTCTGGCTGGCACTGGGTCAGATCATCTGGATCAATATCATCCTTTCGGGCGACAACGCAGTCGTCATCGCGTTGGCCGCGCGGACGCTGCCGCCCAAGCAACAGAAAATGGCAATCGCCTGGGGCTCTGGCGCCGCCGTCGTCCTGCGCATTCTGCTGACCTTCGTCGCAGCCTATCTGCTGAAACTGCCTTACCTGCAGATCATCGGCGGCTTGTTGCTCCTGTGGATAGGCTTCCAGTTGCTCGCGGGCGAAGGCGACGCGGAAGAGAACGGCGAGGTGAAGCAGAGCAGTGGCAATCTGATGAATGCGGTGCGCACCATCCTGATCGCCGATCTCGTCATGAGTCTTGACAACGTAATCGCCGTTGCGCTGGCGGCCAAAGGCGATTT
>JAYVST010000492.1:0-3215 GCA_043775255.1 Burkholderiales bacterium | reverse complement strand
AGCGCGCGCTACGAAATCTTGACAGGCTCTTAAGACCGGGCGCGCTACGGCCGGTTCAGGCGATGCCGAGTTCCTGTTGCTCCAGGATGCGCATTTTCTGCGTCGAGAAACGGCGTGTATCGACACTTTCTGCATCGAGATTGATGGCTTCGGGGTGCCGGGTTTCCATCCAGGCGTGGAAGCGCGCGGCCGTCGGCGTGAACAAGGGCGATTTCGACAGCCGCATGGCCGCAAGAAGCAGGTTCCAGACCCAGACCTTGGGCGCCTTGTCCGCCCGCGGCAGCAGGGACGCGATCACCGAATCGTAGTTTTCCAGCGTGATGCAGTAGTTGAGATAGCCGGCCAGGGTAGTGTCGTCGAGTTCGGCCGTGGTGACGAACGAGACTTCGACTGCGGCAGCGGCGCGCCGCAACAACTGCGCTTCCTCGCTGGCCGAGCGGGTCGCAGGCAGCAGGTCTTCGGCTGCCGTCCTCGTTTGCGCGGCTGCCTCCTCGAGGGCTGCCGCGCGGGCGAAAGCGTGGGCCCGTTCGCCCAGGTCGAGCAGCGGACTCTTCTCCGGCAGGCTGTCGGCCACGGTGTCGATTTCCGCAGCCAACTTGGGCAGCGCCTCGGCCGGAAAGCGGATGCGCCCGACTTCACGCTCGATGGTGCGGTTCAACGCCGCCAAAAGCGGCAGCGCGCGCGCGCGCGACGGGTCGCGCAGCACATAGCGCAGGTCAAGGCGCAGTTCCGAACGGATCTCGGCTGCGAGCGGGTACAGCAATTCGGTTGGCTGTTGCGGCTGCGCGGTGTCGGCCGGTGGCTTGGCTTGTGCGAGCAAAGCTCTCTCCTTTTTGGGTAGGCGGCAAGCGGAAATTGCCCTGCATGGGGAATAACGGTTCGCCACCGGTCAAACTTGAGCGGGCGGCGGCTGGCCGGATGCGAGTTGTCAGTGTTCCGATTTGTCCAACTGGCGCGGACCCGCGCGAGCGGGCATCAGGACGCGACCGGACCGGGCGACACCCGGCGCGCCGGCAAGTCCTGCGCCACCCGGTAGAGCGCATGCCCGGAGGCATGGTATTTGCGCTCGAATGGCGTCAGGGGACACTTGGCATGGAACGCTTCGACGGCTATCGTGCGTCCGCTCAGAAATCCGAGTGCCAACGCGAACTCTTCGACGTAGACGCGCCAGTTGCTGCGGCATTCGAGCCGCCCGCCCAGGGCGACGACGGCCGGAAACACCGGATGCGCCGGCCAGCGCCGCATCAGCTGCGCCGGTTTGGGCCATGGGTTCGGATAGAGCAGGTAGTGGGCCGCGAGCGCGATGCCTGTGGCTTCCAGGAGGCGCCAGATATCGACGATGTCGGCGCGCAAAAGCAAGGCATTGTCCGGACGACCCGGTAGCGCCAGGCCGTGTGCCAGGCGTGCCGCAGACTGGTCGACCCCGACCACCAGATGACCCGGGTGGAGGGCTGCCAGCGCGAACGTGCTTTCTCCGTTGCCGCATCCGGCATCGAGCACGATCGGCAGCCGCGCGCAGTGCACGCGCTGGAACCGATCGAAAGCCGCGCGGCTGTAGGGGGCGATCGGCTTGCAATACCGATGCGCCACGTGACGCGCAAGCAAGCGCTCCAGGTCGCGGTGTGGCGCTGTTTGCCCGCTCGCCACTGGTTTGGAATTGCCGTGCATCCTGCGGATCCGCTGTGAGGTGGACGGATTATCGCCGCCGCGACGCGCAGCCAACCCTTCGGTGCGGCTGCGCGTCGGGTCGGAGCACGTGTCGGGTCGGAGCATGCGTCGGGTCGGAGCACTTGCACATTCACGGCCATCGTGTAACATCCGCCTAAATTAAGTAAGTGCTTAATAAACTTTGCATCCGCAATGGGTTCAATGACACAACTTTGAGCGCCGAGGTTGCGTGAGCAGTGCAACATGCGCCATGCTTACGCATGTGCGCAATTCGGTTTCAGAGCACGGTACCAACTACGATTAAAAGGATATTGGAAGATGGCGGCAGTCCTGAATTTCCCGCAAGCCTATAACCCCGCCTCGGGCGACGCCGATCCGCAGGAAACGCAGGAGTGGGTCGAAGCGCTTGAGGCCATACTGCAGCGCGAAGGCCCGGAACGCGCGCATTTCATCCTGGAGGCCCTGATTGACAAGGCCCGGCGCAACGGCGCCTACCTTCCTTACAGCGCCAACACCGCCTACATCAACACCATCCCGACCCACCTCGAGGCCAAGAGCCCGGGCGACCACGCGCTTGAAGAGCGCATCCGCTCGATCACGCGCTGGAACGCGATGGTGACGGTGGCCAAGACCAACAAGGGCGAAGGCGACTTGGGCGGGCACATCGCCAGTTTTGCCTCGGTGGGCACGCTGTTCGGCATCGGCTTCAACCATTTCTGGCATGCGCCTACGGCCGAGCACGGCGGCGACCTGATCTATTTCCAGGGCCACAGCGCGCCCGGCGTGTACGCGCGCGCCTATCTGGAGGGGCGCATTAGCGAGGATCAGCTGCTCAATTTCCGCCGTGAGGTCGATGGCAAGGGGATTTCCTCCTACCCGCATCCGTGGCTGATGCCGGATTTCTGGCAGTTTCCGACCGTCTCGATGGGCCTGGGGCCATTGCAGGCGATCTACCAGGCGCGCTTCCTCAAGTATCTGCATGCGCGCGGCATCGTCGACACTTCGCGGCGCAAGGTATGGGTGTTTTGCGGCGACGGCGAGATGGACGAACCCGAGTCGCTCGGCGCGATCGGCCTGGCGGTGCGCGAGAAACTCGACAACCTCATCTTCATCGTCAACTGCAACCTGCAGCGGCTCGACGGCCCGGTGCGCGGCAACGGCAAGATCATCCAGGAACTCGAAGCCGATTTTCGCGGCACCGGCTGGAACGTAATCAAGCTGATCTGGGGTGCCTACTGGGATCCGCTGCTGGCGCGCGACACCAACGGCTTGTTGCAAAAACGCATGGAAGAAGCGGTCGACGGCGAATACCAGAACATGAAGGCGAACGACGGTGCTTATGTGCGCGAGAATTTCTTCGGCAAGTATCCCGAGCTGCTGGAGATGGTGTCGAAGATGTCCGACAGCGACATCTGGCGTCTCAATCGCGGTGGCCATGACCCGCACAAGATTTACGCGGCGTATCACGCAGCGGTGAATCACAAGGGCCAGCCGACGGTGATCCTGGCCAAGACGATCAAAGGCTATGGCTTGGGCAAGCAGGGCCA
>JAYVST010000491.1:0-17764 GCA_043775255.1 Burkholderiales bacterium | reverse complement strand
TGCAAGCCTTTCAAGATCTTCGGGATGTCGTCGCGCGATTTGGGATCGAACTTGATCTGTGAAATATCGACTTCGCCGATTTGCATCTGTGAGTTCTGCGCCACGCGCATCGCTTTCATCCTCGCTCAAATCATCACGCTTTGTGACCTCGATACTCAACGTTTCAGCATGCCAATGGTGGACTGATTTTCAGCCTTCGCGAAGATTGTTTTTTGCCTCGAATCGGCAGACAATCGAGGACGAAGATTTGCGCTTTCAACCCTCTGCACGCTGGCATCGCCCGCAAAAATAGTCGCCAGGCCGCCGAATTCCACAATCATCGTTTCGAGAATCACCCGCAAAGCCGCTGTGGGCGCAGCTCTCGAGGTTTTCTGTCAGGCACTAGCTACAGGTATCGCGCGGATTTGTGTGTTGCCCCAGGCCAAAACCCATCGATTTCATCTTGTACCGTTGATTACTTGGCAGTTCACTAGCAGCCTGTCGGACTTGGGAATCGTCGGCTTCAAATCGGCCGCAGCGGTCCATTTTTCACCGCCTTCTTGCCCCATAGCCGAGCTATGGGGCGGCGAATGCGGCAAAAACTGTCCTCGCTGGGGCCGATTTTCGCTATCGACGCCCCAAGTCCGACAGGCCGCTAGAACAACTGATTGCGGATTTCATCGGCCTTCTTTTCGCCCTCCGGCGTACCGTCCGAGAGACCAAGGGATTGCACGCTGCCTTCGCCGGGCGAAAACTCGCTGTAGTAGAACTCGCCGCCGATGCTGAGCACGCCTTCCGGCGGCCGCGGCATCGATTCCGGCACGCCCTTCAACACGCGTTGCATGTAGGAAATCCAGATCGGGAGGGCAGCGACACCGCCGGTTTCCTGGCCTCCCAGTTTTTTGGGTTGGTCAAAGCCTATCCAGGCAATGCCCACGAGGCTTGCCTGATACCCGGCGAACCATGCGTCAACGTGATCGTTGGTGGTGCCCGTCTTGCCCGAAAGGTCGGCGCGCTTGAGTGTGGCGCCGGCGCGGGCGGCTGTGCCAAAGCGAGTGACGTCGTTCATCATGCTGTTCATGATGAACGCGTTGCGCGCATCGATCACGCGGATCGATTCATCGCCGGCGCGCGCCGGTTTGGCCTCTGCCAGGACCCGGCCGCCGTCGTCGGTGATGCGGCTGATGAGGTAGGGATTGATACGGTACCCGCCATTGGAAAATACCGCATACGCGCCGACCATTTGCCATGGGGTCACCGACCCTGCGCCGAGCGCCATGGTCAGATAGGCGGGGTGCTTTTCCGCGTCGAAACCGAACCTGGTGATGTAGTCCTGGGCGTACTTGGGTGTGATCTGTTGCAGGATGCGGATCGAAACCAGGTTCTTCGATTTGGTCAGCGCCGTTCGCATGCGGATCGGGCCGTCGTACTTGCCGTCGTAATTTTTCGGTTCCCACAGTTGTCCGCCAGTGAGGGCCGGATCGACGTAGATTGGCGCATCATTGATGACCGTCGACGGCGTCAAACCCTTCTCGAGCGAGGCAGAATAGATGAAAGGCTTGAAACTCGATCCGGGCTGACGCCAGGCTTGTGTGACGTGGTTGAATTTGTTGACGTTGAAATCGAAACCGCCAACCAGTGATCGTACTGCACCGTCGTCCGGGCTTATAGAGACAAACGCCGCTTCGACTTCCGGCATCTGGATGATCTGCCAGGCGCCCTTGTCGTCCCGCATGGCGCGGATGATCGCGCCGCGGCGAATACGCCGATTCGGCTGCGCCTTGTCACTGAGCGCATTGGCGGCGAACTTGAGCCCGTCGCCGACGATCTGTATTGCATCGCCGCCACGCCGGTAGGCGCGCACCAGTTTCGGCGAGGCTTCGAGGACCACGGCCGCGTACAAGTCCTCGCTGTCGGAAATGTCCTGCAAGGCATCTTCGAGTTCGTCTTCGCTGTCGGACTTGAGATCGACAAAGGCCTCCGGCCCGCGATAGCCGTGGCGTCGCTCGTAATCCAACGCCGCGCGTCGCAATGCGGCATTCGCGGCCTCCTGATCGACTTTTCGGACGGTCGTGTAGATGCGCAAGCCGCGCGTGTAGGTCTCGTCGCCATAACGTTCGAGCGCCAGTTGTCTCGCCATTTCCGCGACGAAATCGGCTCTAAGCGGAAAATCGTTGACTTCCCGCTTGACATTGAGCGTGTCCTTCGATGCCGCCGCATGCTCCTCGGATGTAAGGTAACCGAGCGATTTCATGCGATCGAGAATGTAGAGTTGCCGCGTCTTGGCCCGCCTTGGATTAACCACCGGATTGAACGCCGAGGGCGCTTTGGGCAGGCCCGCGAGCATCGCGGCTTCCGCGGCGGTGATCTGCTTGAGCGACTTGCCGAAATAAATCTGGGCGGCGGAGGCGAAACCGTAGGCCCGTTGCCCGAGGAAAATCTGATTGATATAAATCTCGAAAATCTTGTCTTTCGAGAGGGTGGACTCGATCTTTAGGGCCAGCAGGGCCTCATAGAATTTGCGGGTGTAGGTTTTTTCGCTCGAAATGAAGAAATTCCGGGCTACCTGCATGGTGATCGTGGATGCCCCCTGCTGCCTGCCGGGACTCGTGATGTTCGATATCGCCGCACGCAGAACGCCAATGGTATCGACGCCGCCATGCTGGTAGAAGCGGTCGTCCTCGGCCGCCAGAATCGCCTGCTTCATCACTACCGGGACATCGGCGAATCTGACGACATTGCGGCGCTCTTCACCAAACTCGCCGAGCAAAAGCCCTTCCGCGCTGAAAACCCGCAAAGGAATCTTTGGCTGGTAGTCGGTCAGCGCGTCAATCGAAGGCAGGCCGGGATAGGCCCACGCAACGGCGAAGGCGATGATCAAAAGCGCGATTGCAAGCGGCGACACGAACACCAGTGCAATACCGACGGTCCACTTTTTCGAAGCGGTTAATGCCATGATTTAATTGAAAAAATGGAGTATTGCCTGCCCTGTGTCGTAGATCTCCACGGGCGATGATGAATTATAGCGGCCACATCTGCGGCAGGGCTGATCGAAGATGGCGAAGGAGTGGCAAAGTGTGTGGTAAATCTGCGACAAGAGCGCGGAAGAGAAAACATGTTTGCTTGCTTTGCAGTTGCTGATAGGATTTAATGTAATTTGTGAGTATTGTCGCTAATCACTTGTCCGTAAAGGACAAACGTGGAATCGGCCTTCTGAAAAAAGTGGGCTGTGTAGCGCCAACTGCTCCTCGTACCGCAAGTTGAAATCGCGGAAGGTTTTTGCGTCCGGTTGCGTGGCGAAAAATTGCATGCCGGCAGACTTTTTTGGGGGACGACATTTTGGCGTTCGACATATTCAACCCGAAGGCGCAACCGTTGATCGGACTGGACATCAGTTCGTCGTCGGTCAAGATGGTCGAAGTTGCCGACGCAGGCAAACAGGCGTATCGGATCGAACGCTATGCCATAGAGCCGCTGCCGAAGGACGCGGTACTCGACGGCAACATCACCAACCTTGAGGCAGTTTCGGAGGCCGTCAGGCGCGGCTGGAAGAAAATGGCGACCCGCACCAAGAATGTCGCCATGGCATTGCCGGCGGCGGCGGTGATCACAAAGAAGATCGTGGTGCCGGCCGGATTGCGCGAGGAAGAGCTTGAAATCCAGGTCGAAACCGAGGCCAACCAGTACATTCCGTTTGCCTTGGACGAGGTGAACCTCGATTTTCAGGTGGTCGGGCTATCGCCGACCAATTCCGAGGAGGTCGAAGTCATCATTGCCGCTTCGCGCAAGGAAAAGGTGGAGGATCGCGTCGCCGTTGCGGAAGCTGCCGGCCTCAAGGCGGTTGTCATGGACGTCGAATCCTATTCGATGCAGACCGCGTTCGAAATGATCGAAAAACAGTTGCCCGGCAACGGGGTAGACCAGTCGATTGCCTTGATCGACGTCGGCGCGAACATGATGAACGTTACCGTGTTGCGCAACAATCAGGCGATCTACAACCGCGAACAGGCCTTCGGCGGAAACAACCTGACGCAGGACATCCAGCGCGCGTTCGGCATGACGCTCGAAGAGGCCGAATCGAACAAGAAGACCGGGAGCCTGCCGGAGAATTACGAAACGGAGGTCTTGCGGCCCTTCATGGAAAATCTAGCCCAGGAAGTCACGCGGGCGATGCAGTTCTTCTTTACCTCGACATCCTACAACCAGATCGACCACATCGTCCTGGCCGGCGGATGCGCCGTGATTCCTGGTCTAGAAGAAATCGTCTCGACTCGCACGCAGGTCAACACGATCGTGGCCAACCCTTTCGCTAACATGGCGCTGTCGCCCAGAGTCAAGGCGAAGCAACTTTCCTCGGAATCGCCGGCGTTGATGGTTGCCTGCGGACTGGCGATGCGGAGGTTCGACGCATGATACGGATCAATCTTCTACCCCATCGCGAGCTCAAGCGGCAGGCCCGTCGCCGCCAGTATTACATCCTCTGCGCTGCAATGGCGGGGGTGGGCATCGCAATCGTTGGCGCGGTCGGCGGGTACATCAGCGCCCATATTTCGGCGCAAAACGACACCAATGCCTTCATCGAAAAGGAAAACAAGAAGCTCGATGACGACATCAAGGAAATCGCCAAGCTCGAAGACGAGATTCGCGGCCTCAAGGCGCGCCAGCGGGCTGTCGAGGATCTTCAGGGCGACCGCAATCTGCCGGTCCATCTGCTCGATGAACTGGTCAAGGCAACGCCCGACGGGATTTACCTGCGCTCGCTGCGGCAGTCCGGAACCCGGGTTACGGTCAATGGTTTGGCGGCCAACAATGCCAAGGTGGCGGACTATGTTCGCAACCTCACGCGCAACACATGGCTTGCCGCGCCGGAACTGGTCGAAATCAAGGCTGTGGTGGTCGGAGCAGGGGGCGCGGCAAAGCGCCTGAATGAATTCACCATGAGCCTTTCGATCATACGGCCCAAGGACCCTGCGCCCGGCGCGCAGCCTGCTGCGGGCGCGGTTCCTGCATCGACCCCATTGCCGGGTGCGGCACCGCCCCCGGCAGCACCGCCGTCCGCCGGCTCCGGCAAGGTCTGACCGGACCGCCAAGGAGTGACAAGATGAATATCGCGGATCAGTTCAAGAACGTCAACTGGAAGGACATCGGCAATACGCCGCCGGGGCCGAAGATCGTCACCTTGGTCCTTTTGCTCACCGCCGTGGTTGCGGCCGGCTGGTATTTTTATTGGGATGGCCTCAATATCGAACTCGAGGCGGCCCAGATTAAGGAGGGCAAGCTCAAGGATGAGTACAAGACCAAGAAGCAGAAGGCCGTCAATCTGCCCGAGCTCAAGAAACAGTTGATCCAGGTCGGGCAGTACGTTTCCACCCTTGAAAAGCAATTGCCCAGCAAAGCAGAAATGGACGCCTTGCTCACCGACATAAACCAGGCCGGACTGGGCCGAGGATTGCAATTCGATCTGTTCCGTCCAGCGACCGTGAACGTCAAGGAGTACTACGCGGAACAGCCGATTTCAGTGCGCGTGACAGGCAGTTACCATGACCTCGGCGCTTTCGCCAGCGATATCGCCAACCTGAGCCGTATTGTCACCTTGAACGACATCGCCATCACGATTCCGACGAACAGCACGGTCCTGGCGATGGATACGGTTGCCAAGACATTCCGTTATCTCGATGGAGACGAGATCGCCGCGCAACGCAAGGCTCGCGCGCCGGCGGGAGGTGCGAAAAAATGATTAAGCGAACGCAAATGGCGATTATGGTCGCGGTCATGGTCGCGGGCTGCGGCGCGAGCGACAACGACGCCATCAAGAAATGGATGGCGGAAACCTCGAAAGAAATGCGCGGCAAGGTCGAGAAGATCGACGAACCTAAGAAGTTCGCGCCATTCAAGTACGAATCCGACAAGATGGTCGATCCGTTCAATGCGGCCAAAGTGGCGACCGTCGTGGCGGGAGAGCCGAAGGGACCCAAGCCGGGCGGCGGCCCGCGTCCCGATTTGAGCCGTCCAAAGGAGGTTCTGGAGTCATATTCCATCGAGAACCTGCGCATGGTCGGCGCAATGCAGCAAAAAGGAGCTTCTTACGCCATCATCAAGGCGGACACGGCCTTGCATCGAGTCAAGGTGGGCAATTACATGGGCCAAAATTACGGCAAGATCACGAAGATCACCGAAACCGAGGTGATGGTGCAGGAAATGATCGAGGACGGCGCGGGCGAGTACGTATATCGCGACAGCACCTTGGTACTTCAGGAGGAAAAGAAATGATTCACGGACGCTCACTATTCGGCTGGAGGCTCATCGCTGCCGCAGGCCTGGCCCTGTCTGCTCATGTCATACAGGCTCAGAACGCGATCGAATCCATGAATGTCTCGCAGCAAGGGGCTTCGGTGGTTCTCAAGATCAACCTGAAGAACGAGCCCGGCAATTCGCCGGCCGGATTCCTGGTTGCGAATCCGCCGCGAGTCGCACTCGATTTTCCAAACACGATCAACGCGCTCGGCCGCAACAGTCAAGATGTCGGCCAGGGTGAGTTGCGCAGCATCAACGTGGTTCAGGTGGGCGATCGTTCCCGTGTGGTGCTTAACCTCAAGAGCGCTGTAACGTACGATACCAAGGTCGACGGCAAATCCGTGCTCGTCACCATCTCTGCGGCTGCCAGCGCCAGCGGCCCGAGCCCAACGACCGCAGCGACGTTCGCGGAGGCTAGGGTGGCCGACGGGCGATCCGCGTTGCGCGATATCGACTTCCGGCGCGGCGCCGACGGTTCCGGCCGGGTGGTGGTCGAGTTGGCCAATAGCAATACCGGAGTCGATATCCGGCAGCAGGGGCAGACCCTGGTGGTCGATT
Source organism: Burkholderiales bacterium (assembly GCA_043775255.1). Classification (GTDB taxonomy): domain Bacteria; phylum Pseudomonadota; class Gammaproteobacteria; order Burkholderiales; family JAEUOS01; genus JAEUOS01. The sequence goes on along the minus strand of JAYVST010000491.1, from coordinate 10,933 downwards.
TCCAGAAAAGCCAGTTGCCCGACAATCTGCGCAGGCGCCTCGATGTTGGAGATTTCGCAACTCCGGTGCAAACCATCAACACGTTTGTCCAAGGCGACAATGTGCGCATGGTGATCGAGCCCAAGGGCTTGTGGGAACACAATGCCTATCAGTCCGACACGCAGTTCGTGGTTGAGGTCAAGCCGATCAAGGAAGACCCAAACAAACTTATCCAGGGGTCGCGCGGCGGGTACAACGGGGAAAAGCTGTCGCTCAATTTCCAGAACATCGAAGTGCGCGCCGTGCTACAGGTGATCGCTGATTTCACCAATCTCAACATCATCACCAGCGATACGGTCGGCGGCAACCTTACCTTGCGGCTCAAGGACGTGCCCTGGGACCAAGCGCTTGACATCATCCTGCAAACGCGTAGCCTCGACATGCGCAAGAACGGCAATGTCATCTGGATCGCGCCGCGTGACGAACTGGCCACCAAAGAAAAACTAGAGCTTGAAGCGAAGGCGCAGATCAGCGATCTCGAACCGTTGCGCACCGAGAGCTTTCAGCTCAACTACGCCAAGGCCGACGCTTTCTCGAAGATCCTGACCGACGACAAGCAGCGCATCCTGTCCAAACGCGGTAGTGCGGTCTGGGATCCACGCACCAACCAGCTGTTTATCCAGGACGTTTCCACCAGGCTCGACGAGGTTCGCAAACTGGTGGCCAAGGTAGACATTCCGGTGCGTCAGGTGCTCATCGAGGCGCGGATTGTCGAAGCTTCCGACACGTTCAGCAAGAATCTTGGCGCGCGCCTCGGTACCGGGGATTTCGCGTTCATACAAGGCAAGACACTTTCACCCGGTTTCCCGATCGGCGGCAATACCGGGCTGCGCGCCGGTATCACCGGCAATTATCTCGGCGTAGGCGAACAGTCGGGGCAGGCGGCGGTTACCGGAACCAGCTATATTCCGAACACGCAAAACGTGAGCATGGGCGCGCAAGGCATCAATGGTATCAATGCCGGCAATCTTGCCGTTTCCCTGTTCACCAACAGCCTTTCTCGTTTCATCAACCTCGAGATTTCCGCACTGGAAGCTGAAGGCAAGGGCAAGATCATCTCGGCACCGCGCGTGCTCACGGCAGACCAGATCGAGGCGGTGATCGAGCAGGGTACGGAACTGCCGTATCAACAGGCCACCAGCAGCGGCGCAACCTCGGTGACTTTCCGCAAGGCCAACCTGAGCCTGAAGGTCAAGCCGCAGATCACGCCGGAAGGCAACATCATCATGGATGTGCAGGTGAACAAAGATTCCGTGGGTCAGATCACGACCGCGGGTTTCGCCATCGACACCAAGAACGTAAAGACCCAGGTACTGGTCGACAACGGCGGTACGGTTGTGATCGGGGGTATCTACACGCAGAACGAGCGCGACTCGCTGACCAAGGTGCCGTTCTTTGGCGATCTACCGGTATTCGGCAACCTGTTCCGCAACACCCAGCGACAAAATGACAAGACGGAACTGCTGGTGTTCATTACCCCGCGCGTGGTGAGCGACCGCCTGACCGTGCGCTGAATCGCTTGCGCTTTACAGGAGCCGGGCGACATGCCCGGCTCTTTTTTGCCCGACGGTGCGAAACGGGCAAGATACAATCCATCGTTGTGGAATTCGACTCGCAAAACTTCTATCTCATCGGTCTGATGGGAGCCGGCAAGACGACCATCGGGCGCCTTCTGGCGCGCCATTTTGCGCGCCCGTTTCTCGATTCCGACCATGAAATCGAAGCGCGCACCGGGGTCAAGGTGCCGGTGATATTCGAAATCGAGGGTGAAGCGGGCTTCCGCCAGCGCGAGTCGCAGGTTATCGCGGACCTGACGCGCCGCAATTGCATTGTTCTGGCCACCGGCGGCGGTGCGATTCTCGACCCGGCCAATCGCGCCGCGCTGCGCTCGACCGGCTACGTCGTGTACCTGCGCGCGCAACCGCCCGATTTGTGGCAACGCACTCAACAGGATCGCAACCGACCGCTCCTGCACACGACCGATCCCGAAGCGCGGCTGCGTCAGTTGTACGAGGACCGCGACCCGCTGTATCGTGAAACCGCGCATCTGGTCATGGACACCGGACGCCAAAGTCCGCACCTTCTGGCCGGCAAACTTGAACAGCAGATTCGGAACACATGGATGAACTGCGCGTAAACCTGGCTGAACGTTCCTACCCGATCCTCATCGGCCAATCCCTGATCGATCAGCCATCCCTTGTGTCCGGCCGCATCGCCGCACGCGCGGCGGTGGTAACGAGCGACCGGATTGCGCCCTTTTTTCTCGAACCCATGCGCCGCACTCTCGCGGCTGCCGGCATATCCGCCATCGAGATCATCCTGCCGGACGGCGAGGCGGCCAAAAGCTGGGAGACCCTCAACGCCATCTATGCGGCCCTGCTTGAAAATCGCTGCGATCGCAAGACTACCCTGATCGCCTTGGGCGGCGGCGTCATTGGCGACATCACGGGTTTTGCCGCCGCCACCTATCAGCGCGGCGTGCCTTTGATCCAGGTACCGACCACGTTGCTGGCGCAGGTCGACTCATCGGTTGGCGGCAAGACCGCGATCAACCATCGGCTCGGCAAGAACATGATCGGCGCGTTCTACCAGCCGATTCTGGTGCTGGCCGACACCGCCACGCTCGAAACGCTTCCCGAGCGCGAGTTCCGTTCCGGGCTGGCCGAAATCGTGAAATACGGGTTCATTTATGACCTGCAGTTTCTTGCCTGGCTCGAGACCAATCTTGACGGACTGTTGCGGCGGAACCCCGTTGCGCTGATGCATGCCATCCGCCGTTCTTGCGAAATCAAGGCGGAGATCGTGGTGCAGGATGAGCGCGAGACCGGCATGCGCGCCTGGCTCAACCTTGGACATACCTTCGGCCATGCGATCGAAGCGGGCCTCGGGTACGGCAAGTGGTTGCATGGCGAGGCTGTCGCCGCCGGCATGGTATTGGCGGCAGAATTGTCCGCGCGGCTGGGCCAGCTTTCTGGGGTCGAGGTCGCGCGCGTACGCGATCTCCTGCTGCGCGCCAGTTTGCCCGTAGTGGCGCCTGACCTAGGGGTGGCGCGTTATCTTGAGCTCATGCGCGTCGACAAGAAGGCCGAGGGTGGCGCGATTCGCTATGTGCTGCTCAAGCGCCTGGGCGAAGCCTACGTTGCGCCGGTTGCCGACGCCACCGTCGCAACGCTCTTAGCTGAGCTCACCGGCGTGCCGTAGCGGCGATGCGCGCGCTTGCTCCTTATGCGGCCACTGCCGCCGATTCGCGCGGACGACGCCTTGCCGAGGAACGTTCCGAGACCCGATCCGAATTCCAGCGCGATCGCGATCGCGTCATCCATTCCAACGCTTTCCGGCGCCTCGAGTACAAGACGCAGGTCTTTGTCAACCACGAAGGCGACCTCTTCCGTACCCGTCTCACCCATTCAATCGAAGTTGCCCAGCTGACGCGTTCGATCGCCAGGCGTCTCGATCTGGACGAAGACCTTGCCGAAGCGATCGCGCTGGCGCATGACCTCGGGCACACACCGTTCGGACATGCCGGACAGGACGCCCTCAATGAATGCATGCGCGACTTCGGCGGCTTCGAACACAACCTGCAAAGCCTACGCGTGGTCGATGTACTTGAAGAGCGCTACGGCGCCTTCGACGGCCTGAACCTGATGTTTGAAACACGCGAAGGCATCCTCAAGCATTGCCTTCCGGAAGTCGCGCCGCGCCTCGGAGACGTAGGCCGGCGCTTCATCGACGGCACCCAACCCTCGCTCGAGGCCCAGATCACCAACCTGGCCGACGAGATCGCATACAACAATCACGATATCGACGACGGGCTGCGTTCCGGGTTGATCGATTTAGGTCAATTGATGGCCGTCCCCCTGTTCAAGCGCCACTTCGATCTTGCCTGCCGCCTGTTCCCTACAGCTGCCGAAAGGCGCCGGATCAACGAAACGATACGCCGGATGATCAATACCTTGGTCGGTGATCTCGTTCAGACTACCGCGAATGCCTTGATCGCAATCGCGCCGGGGACGATAGAAGAGGTCCGTGCGGCGGCCGGGCCCCTCGTCGCCCACAGTGAACCGATGCGGCAAGAATCGCTGGAGTTGAAGCGTTTTCTGCGCGACCACCTATACCAGCACTTCAAAGTGCAGCGAATGAGCACCAAGGGCCGCCGCGTGGTGTCTGACCTCTTCATCGCTTTCATGGGTGATCCGCGTTTGCTACCGCCCCAATATCAGGCGAAAGCCGATCTTGATCGAGCACGTGCAGTCGCCGACTACATTTCCGGCATGACAGACCGCTACGCCATGCGAGAACACCGCCGCCTCTTCGCTATCGAAGATATCTGATTAAATGGGGTCAGACCCCATTTAATCAGGAGCATGCATGGCGCGATTGCCGAGACTGGTGGTAGCCGGGCAACCCCACCACATCATTCAGCGCGGCACCAACCGACAGGCAGTTTTTCGCGGCGCCGACGACTATCTGCGCATGTTGCAACTGCTGCAGGAGCATGCGCGCCAGAACGATGTGGCGATTCATGCCTATGTATTGATGGGCAACCATTTCCACCTGCTAGTGACCCCTGGCCAAGGTGCCGGAATGTCGACCATGATGCAGGGGGTTGGGCGGTCATACGTGCGCTACTTCAATGACAGCAATGAACGGATCGGTACCCTATGGCAAGGTCGGTTCAAGGCTGCCGTAGTTGATAGTGAGCGCTACCTATTCGCCTGTATGGCATACATAGAGCTAAATCCGGTCCGTGCTGGCTTAGTCGGCTTTCCGGGCGAGTATCCATGGTCAAGTTATCGGCACAACATCGGGCAGCAAGCGAACCCGCTTGTAAGAGAGCACGCGCTTTTCTGGGCCCTCGGAAACACGCCGTTTGCACGCGAAGCCGCGTATCGTGAAATAGTCGACGCGGGTATCGGGTCGGACCAGCAAGAAGAGATCATAGACGCGACTCTGCATGGGTGGGCCTTAGGGGGTACAGACGGTGTGCTTGCCAAACAGTCGCTGCCGCGTCGCGCAGTTCGGCTGCCCAAGGGGCGGCCTATAAACCAACGTTCTGTCCCTACTTAAATCGGGGACTCAGAATTCTAGCATTAAATGGGGTCTGACCCCATTTAATACACTTGAGCGTTAGCTCTGGCGAATGTATATTCATTAGCCCACGCTTTTGTGCGCTGCACAGTATGTCTGTATTCAGCAATAGGAATGCCATGACCGCCATCGTTTCCGCACCTGTCGCCCAAGGGCTTTATGATCCAGCCAACGAGCACGACGCATGCGGCGTCGGCTTTGTTGCGCATATCAAAGGCCAGAAGTCCCACTCGATCATCGAACAGGGCCTTCTTATCCTCAAAAACCTGGACCACCGTGGTGCAGTCGGGGCGGACGCGTTGATGGGCGACGGCGCCGGCATCCTCATCCAGATGCCCGACCAGTTCTATCGCGCCGAACTTGCAGCCCAGGGCATCATCCTGCCGCCACCGGGTGAATTCGGCGTCGGCATGGTGTTCCTGCCGAAAGAGAATGCTTCGCGCCTGGCATGCGAGCAGGAGATCGAACGTGCGGTGCGCGCCGAAGGTCAGGTAGTGCTGGGGTGGCGCGATGTGCCGATCGACCTCGACATGCCGATGTCTCCCACGGTGCGCGCCAAAGAACCGGTGATTCGCCAGATTTTCATCGGGCGCGGCCCGGACATCATGGTCACCGACGCGCTCGAACGCAAGCTGTACGTGATCCGCAAGTCGAGCGGCCATGCCATCCAGGCCTTGAACCTGATTCACGGCAAGGAGTTCTTCGTTCCGTCGATGTCGGCGCGTACTGTTGTCTACAAGGGGCTGCTGTTGGCCGATCAGGTCGGTGTTTACTACAAGGATCTGCAGGACCAGCGCTGCATTTCGGCGCTTGCCATGGTGCACCAGCGCTTTTCAACCAATACCTTCCCGGAATGGCCCCTGGCGCACCCGTACCGGATGATCGCCCACAACGGTGAAATCAACACGGTCAAAGGAAACTTCAACTGGATGCGCGCGCGCGAGGGCGTGATGAAGTCGGCGGTCCTCGGCGACGACTTGATAAAACTCTTCCCGCTTATCTATGAAGGCCAGAGCGACACCGCCTGCTTCGACAACGCGCTCGAGCTGCTGGTGATGGCGGGATATCCGGTACCGCAGGCAATGATGATGATGATTCCAGAAGCCTGGGAACAACACACCTTGATGGACGACAACCGCCGCGCCTTCTACGAATACCACGCGGCGATGATGGAGCCATGGGACGGCCCTGCCGCGATTGCGTTCACCGACGGACGACATATCGGTGGCACTCTGGATCGGAACGGCCTGCGCCCCGCGCGCTACATCGTCACCGACGACGATTTGGTGATCATGGCCTCCGAAGTCGGCGTGCTGCCGATTCCCGAATCCAAGATCATCAAGAAGTGGCGCCTGCAGCCGGGCAAGATGTTCCTGATCGACCTGGAACAGGGCCGCATCATCGACGACAAGGAACTCAAGGACACTTACGCCAACGCCCGGCCCTACAAATCCTGGATCGACAGCGTGCGCGTGCGCTTGGACGACGTTGCCACCCGTATCGACCTGCCGCCTGCGCAGGTGTCCATCCTCGACCGCCAGCAAGCGTTCGGCTACACCCAGGAAGACCTCAAGTTCCTCATGAGCCCGATGGCCGTCACTGCCGAAGAAGCGGTAGGCTCGATGGGCAACGACTCGCCGTTGGCGGTGATGTCGAACAAGTTGAAGCCCCTCTACAATTACTTCAAGCAGCTGTTTGCCCAAGTCACCAACCCGCCGATCGATCCGATCCGCGAACAGATGGTGATGTCGCTGGTCACTTTTGTCGGCCCGCGCCCGAACTTGCTCGACAAGGACAACATCAACCCGCCGATGCGTCTCGAAGTCACCCAGCCGGTGCTGGATTTCCACGAGATGGCAAAAATTCGCGAAATCGAAAAGCACACCGGCGGCAAATTCAAGTCCTACGAACTCGACATCTGCTATCCGGTCGCCTGGGGCAAGGACGGCATCGAGGCGCGCCTGGCCTCGCTGTGCGCCGAGGCCGTCGATGCGCTCAAGACCGGACACAACATCGTGATCGTCTCGGACCGCAAAGTCGATGCACGCTCGGTACCGATCCCGGCCCTGCTCGCCACCAGCGCAATCCACCACCATTTGGTCAAGAAGGGATTGCGCACCACCACCGGCCTGGTGGTCGAAACCGGCTCCGCGCGCGAGACCCACCATTTCGCCCTGCTTGCCGGATACGGCGCCGAGGCCATCCACCCCTATCTGGCGATGGAAACCTTAGCCGACATGGCCAAGGGTCTGCCCGGCGCGCTGTCGCCTGAAAAGGCCCTTTACAACTACCAGAAAGCCCTCGGCAAGGGCCTGATGAAGGTGTTCTCCAAGATGGGGATTTCCACCTACATGAGTTACTGCGGCGCGCAGATTTTCGAGGCCGTGGGCTTGAATCGCGCGCTGGTCGACAAATACTTCCGCGGTACGGCCTCCAACGTCGAAGGCATCGGCATTTTCGAGGTGGCCGAAGAGGCGGTGCGTCTGCACCAGCAGGCCTTCGGCTGCGATCCGGTGCTCGTCAACATGCTCGACGCCGGCGGGGAATACGCCTTCCGCATCCGCGGCGAGGAGCACATGTGGACGCCCGACGCGATCGCCAAGCTGCAGCACTCCGCGCGCGCCAACAACTTCGGCTCCTACAAGGAATACGCCCAGATCATCAACGACCAGTCGAAGCGTCACATGACACTGCGCGGCCTGTTCGAATTCCGCATTGACCCGGCCAAGGCGATACCCCTCGACGAAGTCGAATCCGCCAAGGACATCGTCAAGCGCTTTGTCACTGGTGCGATGTCGCTGGGATCGATCTCCACCGAAGCCCATGTCACCCTGGCGGTGGCCATGAACCGCATCGGTGGCAAATCCAACACCGGCGAGGGTGGTGAAGACGAACTGCGCTATCGCAACGACTTGAAAGGCATCAAGCTTGCGGCCGGCGAGACCGTCGCCTCGGTGCTGGGCCATGACCGGGTCGCCGCCGATATCCCCTTGCAGGCCGGCGATTCGCTGCGTTCGAAAATCAAGCAGGTCGCGTCGGGCCGATTCGGCGTGACTGCGCAATACCTGGTTTCGGCCGAACAGATCCAGATCAAGATGGCGCAGGGCGCCAAGCCCGGCGAAGGCGGGCAGTTGCCTGGCCATAAGGTGAGCGAGTACATCGCCAAACTGCGCTTCTCGGTGCCGGGCGTCGGGCTGATCTCCCCGCCGCCCCATCACGACATCTATTCCATCGAAGACCTGGCGCAACTTATCCATGACCTCAAAAACGCCAACCAGCAAGCGTCGATCTCGGTAAAGCTGGTTTCTGAAGTGGGCGTCGGTACTGTCGCTGCGGGCGTGGCCAAGGCCAAGGCCGACCATGTCGTCATCGCCGGCCACGATGGCGGCACCGGCGCCTCCCCGCTGTCCTCGATAAAGCATGCCGGCACACCGTGGGAACTGGGCCTGGCCGAAACCCAGCAGACCCTGGTATTGAACCGCTTGCGTGGTCGCATCCGCGTGCAGGCCGACGGCCAGATGAAGACCGGGCGCGATGTCGTCATCGCCGCCATGCTGGGCGCTGACGAAATGGGTTTCGCCACCGCGCCCCTGGTCACCACCGGCTGCATCATGATGCGCAAGTGCCACCTGAACACCTGCCCCGTCGGGGTCGCGACGCAGGACCCGATACTGAGGAAAAAATTCGCCGGCAAGCCGGAGCATGTGGTCAATTTCTTTTTCTTTGTTGCCGAAGAGGCGCGCCAGATCATGGCGCAGTTGGGCATCCGCAAATTCGACGAACTGATCGGTCGCAGCGATTTGCTCGATCGCGCCCGCGCCATCACCCACTGGAAGGCCAGCGGCCTCGATTTCACCCGCATCTTCCACCAGCCAAACGTGCCGGCCGAGGTGCCGCGCTACCAGGTCGATGTACAGGATCACGGACTGGAAAAGGCGCTCGACAACAAGATGATCGCGATGGCCGCGCCGGCCTTGACCAGCGGCGAGAAGGTGCAGTTCATCCAGCCGGTGAGGAACCTCAACCGCACCATTGGCGCCATGCTGTCCGGCGAAGTGGCGCGGCGCTACGGCCATGAGGGCCTGCCCGATGACACCATTCACATCCAGCTGCAAGGCACCGCAGGGCAATCGGTCGGTGCTTTTCTGGCCCATGGCGTCACCCTCGACCTGGTGGGCGAGGCCAACGACTATGTCGGCAAGGGTCTGTCGGGCGGGCGCATCATCGTGCGACCCAATACCGAGTTCCGCGGCCGGGCAGTCGACAACATCATCATCGGCAACACCGTGCTTTATGGCGCCATCGCCGGCGAAGCCTATTTCAACGGGGTGGCCGGCGAACGTTTCGCGGTGCGCAACTCCGGCGCGGTCGCCGTGGTCGAAGGCGCCGGCGATCATGGCTGCGAGTACATGACCGGTGGCACCGTTGTCGTGCTGGGCGCGACCGGGCGCAACTTCGGCGCCGGCATGTCCGGCGGCATCGCCTACGTCTACGATCCGGATGGCGACTTCGAGAAGAAGTGCAACACCTCGATGTGCCTGCTCGAGCGCGTCATGCCGGGCATCGAACAGGAAAAGACGACCAAACAGGATTGGCACAGCGAACGCCGCGGCAACGCGCGCGAGCCCGACGAAGCCATCCTCAAGCGCTTAGTCGAGCGCCACTTCAAGTTCACCGGCTCCACCCGTGCGCGCAACATTCTTGACGACTGGGCCAACGAGCGCGCCAGGTTCATCAAGGTGTTTCCAAGCGAATACAAGCGCGCCTTGGGCGAGCTCTGGGAAGCCGCCGCCCGAGCGGCGGCCCGGGAAAAAGTCGCAGCCTGAGCAGGCGGCGGCGAATTGCAATGAGCGGCCGGCCCGGATCCGGAAGGATCGGCCCGGCTGCCACGCACCGTCACGAACAAGTCAAACATCGCTGAGGTAGAAAATGGGAAAAGTCTCCGGATTCCTCGAACTGGAACGCGAGGAAGAGCACTACGAGGCGCCGCCCTCGCGCAAGAAGCACTACCGCGAATTCGTCATGCGCCTGGGCGACGATGCGGCAAGGAAACAGGGCGCGCGCTGCATGGATTGCGGAATTCCATTCTGCAACAACGGGTGCCCGGTCAACAACATCATTCCCGACTGGAATGACCTGGTCTATCAAGGCAACCATCGCGAAGCCTTAGACGTGCTGCACTCCACCAACAACTTTCCCGAATTCACCGGACGCATCTGCCCCGCGCCCTGCGAGGCAGCTTGCACGCTCAACATCAACAGCGACGCGGTGGGCATCAAGTCGATCGAACATTTCATCATCGATACCGGCTGGGAGAAAGGTTGGGTGCTGCCGCAGCCGGCGGCGCAAAAAACCGGCAAGCGTGTCGCCGTAGTGGGCTCCGGCCCGGCCGGCCTGGCGGCCGCCCAGCAGCTTGCGCGTGTCGGTCACGAAGTCACCGTATTCGAGAAGAACGATCGCATCGGCGGGCTGATGCGCTACGGCATTCCTGACTTCAAAATGGAAAAGCACTTGATTGACCGTCGCGTTGACCAGATGGAAGCTGAAGGTGTCACCTTCCATTACGGCGCACACATAGGTGTGACGCAAGATGCAAAACAACTCACAGACTCATTTGACGCCGTGTTGATGTGCGCAGGTTCGGAAAAAGGCCGCGACCTGCCAATTCCCGGCCGTGATCTTTCCGGTGTGCATTTTGCCATGGAATTTCTACCTCAGCAAAACCGCCGCGTGTCGAAAGAATCGCCACAAGACAACCATCCTATCCTTGCCAATGGTAAGCATGTGGTCGTCGTGGGTGGCGGTG
>JAYVST010000490.1:0-2056 GCA_043775255.1 Burkholderiales bacterium | reverse complement strand
CGACAGGTCGCGCGAGCCGAGACGCTCCTGCGCCAAGCGCAGGGCCTCGCGTTCGGCGTGGGCATCGGGGTTTCCGGCGCTGATGACCCGGCTCGGGCTCTCGGCGATGATGACGCGGTCTTTCACCACCACCGCGCCGTAAGGCTGGTCGCCTGCGGCTTCGGCCTGGCGGCGCATCTCGAAGGCGCGCGCCATGAAAGTCCGCCAGACCTCGCCCGCCTGCGCGAGCGCGGACTTGACGGTAGCGGGCAACAAACCCGCAAACACGAATCCCGCGATCATTCGTCGCCGCATCAGGCGCCCCCCGCGAAACCGGAAAGCCGGATTATGCGCCGCTGACGGTAACCGGTCGGGGTTGCTGTCGCGCATCCGGCGGTCGACCGAAACACGCAGCCTGCGCCTGCGGATCAATCCCCGAGAAAAGCGAACAGCTCGTGCGCGACGGCATCGGGCTGTTCGATGAACAGCATGTGCGGTGCTCCGGCGATGACCCTGAATTGCGCGCCGGGAATAGCGTCGGAAATTATTTTCACGATGGGTGGAGGGGCTGACTTGTCCAGTTCGCCGGCGATGCACAGGGTCGGCACCTTGAGCGTCGGCAGATGCGGCAGCGTGTCGATCGCCGCGATCGCCTTCCAGCCCTGCGCCCAGCCGCGCGGGTCGCGGTCACGCAGATGCTCGACCGCCGCGTCGGCCCCGCCACCGGCGCGAAACGTCGGCGTGAACCAGCGCTCCATGGCCGCTTCCAGCACCACCGCCATGCCGCCGGCCAGGGCGTCAGTGCCGCGCGCCCCTGCGACCAAGCGCCCCTCCGGCGTCTGAGTGCAGGGGCCGGCACACGGAACCAGGGCGGATACATCGCCCGGGTGACGCAGCGCGAGCGTCTGCGCCACCATGCCGCCGAAGGAGAAGCCAACCACAGCGGCAGGCCGGTGGCCGATATGCGCCAGCGTTTCATGCACGTCGTCGGCGAAATCGGCGAGGTTCTCGGCCAGCGGAAAAAGCGCCGAGCCACCGTGGCCGCGCAGGTCCATGCATGTCACACGGTAGCGCACCGCCAGCAGCCCTGCCAGCGGCCGCATGAAGGTGAGGTCGAGTCCGACCGGGTGCAACAGCACCACCGGGCGGCCGGCGCCCTCGACCGTGCGGTTGAGGATCACGGAACCAGGATGGAGCTGCCGGCTGTGCGCCTTGCTTCCAGGTCTCGATGCGCGCGTGCCGCGTCGGCCAGCGCGTAACGCTGCTTGACCTCGACCCGCACCGCGCCGCTTGTCACCGCAGCGAACAGTTCCCCGGCGCGCATGAGCAATTCTTCGCGGTCGGCGATGTAGTCGGCCAGGCCGGCGCTGGTGACGAAAAGCGACCCCTGCCGGTTCAGGCGGAACATCTCCAGCGGCGGCACCACGCCTGAGGCGCTGCCGTAGGACACCGCCATGCCGCGCCGGCGCAGGCAGGCCAGCGACATCTCGAAGGTGCTGGCGCCGACGCCGTCGTAGACCACCGGCAGGCCCGCGCCGCCGGTGATCTCGCGCACCCGAGCGACCACGTCCTCACGGGTGTAGACGATAGCAAAATCGCAGCCGTGCGCGCGCACCAGTTCGGCTTTCTCGTCGGTGCTCACCGTGCCGATCACACGCACGCCCAGGCTCTTCGCCCATTGGCACATGATCAGCCCCACGCCGCCGGCCGCGGCGTGGATCAGGATGGTTTCGCCGGCTTCGATGCGGTAGGTGCTGCGGATCAGGTAGTGCGCCGTCAGGCCCTTCAAGATCAGCGCGGCGCCGGTTTCGTCGGAGATGCCGTCCGGCAGCCGGATCAGGCGGGCGGCCGGCATGACAGCGGCCTGGGAATAACTGCGCGGCCGGTCGGCGGCATAGGCCACCCGGTCGCCCACGGCCAGCCCTGCGGGCGCACCGGTCCCGAGTGCCTCGATGACGCCGGCGCCTTCCATGCCGATCACATGCGGCAGGTGAGCCAGCGGGTAGCGGCCGGTACGGTGGTGCACGTCGGTGAAATTGAGGCCGATGGCGGTGTGGCGCACGCGCGCTTCAGCGGG
>JAYVST010000489.1:0-4136 GCA_043775255.1 Burkholderiales bacterium | reverse complement strand
AGCGCGAGCGCACACCGCGCTGGACGACGGCAGCTCGAAGCGCGCCGGCTGATGGTCGGTGAGGCGGGTCCAGCAGTTGACGTCGGTCGGACTGTCGGGCGGCAAACCCTGCGCGCGGATTTCCTCGGCCAAGCCAAGGCGACGGAAATGCTCCATCGTGCGCGCCTGGGTGGCGTTGGCCGCCGGCAGGACGGCCGTGTCCGGCTTGTCGTCGATGAGTAGCGTGCGCACGCCGCGCCGCCCGAGTTCGATGGCGAGCACAAGCCCGGGTGGGCCGCCGCCGATGATGACGACGTCGGTCTCTTGTTGCGCTGTCATGTTGTCAAGCAAGCAAGGCCGGCCCGGCACCACCGGCCGGCCCTGACCGACTCAATGCGCAGCCTTGGCCAGCACGAAGTCGAAATCCAGAGTGAAGTAGGGCTTGGCCATCTTCGTGCCATCCGGCGCGGTGCCGGGGTCCTTCTTCACCCAGTCCGAGATCAGGGACGAGCGCACGCCGAACACGGCGTCGGAATCAAGATACTTGTCGTCGCCGCGGAACACATGGGTCACCAGCTTTTCGTGGCCGGGCGCCTGGATCATGAAATGCAGGTGCGCCGGGCGAAACGGATGGCGGCCCGCATGGGCAATCCACTGGCCCACCGGACCGTCGGTCGGGATCGAATAAAACTCCGGCAGGATGCTCCTGAACCAGTACTTGCCTGCGGCGTCGCTGCGCAGGCGACCGCGCGCGAACAGGGCGTTGTCCTTGTCGGTGTATTGCACGTCGTAGATGCCGTCGCCGTCGGCCTGCCAGACGTCGATCACGGCATTGGGCACTGGCTTGCCGTCCGGGCTGCGGATGGTGCCGCTGATGAACGCAGGATCGCCGCTAGCGCCCAGCGCGATATCGTCGCCGTTCTTGAAATCGGCAGCACGGTCGGTATGGAACGGCCCGAACACGGTGGCTTCGGTACAGCCGGCCGGCTTCTTGTTGTTGAGCGCCACCACCAGCATCGACAGCCCGAGCGTGTCCGAGAGCAGGATAAATTCCTGCCGCTTGTCGTCGCATTTCTGGCCCACCGCGGTCAGGTACTCCAGGCCCTGCATCCATTCCGCCTCGGTGAGTTTGACCTCGCGCGCGAAGTCGTGCAGATGTTTGGTCAAGCTGGTGAGGATTTCCTTGAAACGGGCGTCCTTGCACCCTTCAAGGCGGCGGATCGCTTCTTCGGTGATGGTGTTTTCGTCGAGGTTTTGCATGGCGCATCTTCCGTGGTTGGACGTGGACGGGTGGACCAGAATTCTACTGGGCCTGCATTTTGGCGCGTTTGGCAATGCGCGCGGAGACGTCGATTTCCTTGCGCACAAAGGCGTCGAACTCGGCCTGCGTCAAGGTGATGGCGTCGGTGCCGGTCTTGAGGTAACGCTCCTTCACCTCCGGCGTGGCGGCGGCCTTCTGAATTTCCGCATGCAGGCGCTGCGCCACCGCGGCAGGTGTCTTCGCCGGCACGAAGGCGCCAACCCAGAGCGAGAAATCGGAATCGGGAAACCCGGCTTCGATGCTGGTGGGCACGTCGGGCAGCAAGTGGCTGCGCCGGGTGCCGCTGGTGGCGAGTGCGGCCACCTTGCCGTCCTTGATCAGGCCCAGCGCGGCGTTGATCGGCGCGCAGTAGAACTCCAGCCGCCCGCCCACGATTTCGGTCACGGCCTCGGGCGTGCCTTTGAACGGCACATGCTGGAGATCGATATCGGCCACCAGCAAGAACTTCTCGGCGTTCAGATGGGTGGCGCTGCCGACGCCGGCCGATGCGTAATTGAGCTGGTTGGGCCGGGCCTTGGCCGCCGCCACCAGATCCTTGAGCGTCTTGTAGCGGCCCTGCGGCGCGATGATGATGTTGGGCACCGCCCCCAGGCCGCCGACGTTGGTGAAGTCCTTCAATGTGTCGTACTGCAGGGTGGTATAGATCGCCGGGTTGACCGCATGCGAACCCGAGTGCACCAGCACGGTGTAGCCGTCCGGGTCGGCCTTGGCCACTGCGGCGGCGGCAATCGTGCCGCCCGCGCCGGGCCGGTTCTCGATCACCACCGGCTGGCCGAGCGATACAGCCATGCGTTCGGCGATGGTGCGGCCCATGATGTCGGTGGAACTGCCGGCCGTGAACGGAATGACGAACCTGACCGGCTTGGTCGGATACGGTTGCTGCGCCCCACCACCCGCTGCCGCCAGGGCGGCAGCCGAAGCGGTGGCGCCAAGAAAGAATCGTCGCTGCATTTGCCGGTCTCCAAAAAGGTTGAGTGTGCAAATCGATCCGGCTTTGCTGGTCTCAAAAAAGGTTGAGTCTGCGAATCGATCCGGGCGTGTGCCAAAGCGTCCTAGCCGCAGCGCACAGTCATGCCGCCGTCGACCACGATCTCGGTTCCGGTGATGAAGCGCGCCTCGTCTGAGGCGAGGAACAGGATGGCGTTGGCGGTGTCGGTGCCGTCGCCCATGAAACCAAGCGGAATGCGCGCCTGACGCGCCTTGAGCAGGGCGTCAACATCGCCGCCGGCGCGCTGCCCGGCCAGGCGCGCCTCAACCATCGGCGTGTGCAGCTGACCCGGCACCACCGTATTGACGCGGATGTTCTTTGCCGCATATTGCACCGCCACCACGCGCGAGAGCTGGATCACCGCTGCCTTGGTGGCTGCATAGGCCACCTGCGCCGCACCGGTCCAGCGCAAGCCGGAGGTGGAAGCCAGGTTGATGATGACGCCACCGCCCTGCTTTTCCATCACCGGCAACGCATGCTTGCAGCCGAGGAACACGCTCTTCAGGTTGAAATCCACCTGCGCATCCCACACCTCTTCGCTCATGTCCACCGGGCCGCCGGGCGCGGAGCCGCCGACGTTGTTGACCAGGATGTCGAGCCTGCCAAAACGCGCGACGCAGTGCGCCACCAGCGCGGCGACCGCCGCGCTGTCGGTGACGTCACAGGCGCAGGTTTCGATGCGGCCGCCCGCCGCGCGCGCGCGGCTTACGGTTTCCGCCAGACGGTCGAGGTCGATATCGGCCGCCAGTACGTGCGCGCCCTCTTCTGCAAAGCGCACAGCTGTGGCACGGCCATTGCCCCATCCGGGCCCCACCGAACCGGCACCGGTGACGATCGCCACCTTGCCGGCAAGGCGCTTCTTGGCCACGTGCTCAGCCACGTGCGCCCCGCAGGAGATGGAGCGCGCCCAGAATGCGATCGGCCGACGCGGCCAGTTCGTCCTGGCGCCGCGCCAGATCGGCAAGCAAAAGCTTGCCGTGGCGCTTTTTCCAGTGCCCGGCGATCATCACCGAATCGATGTTGGCAAGGCTGGTTTGCATGACCACGCTTGCCACCGGGTCGTGTACCGGATGCATATTGATCTGGCGCGCGTCGATCAGCACCAGGTCGGCCTGTTTGCCGACCGTGAGCGAGCCGATGCGTTCGTTCATGCGCAACATCTTCGCGCCGCGCGTGGTGACCCACGACAGGGCTTCACGCACCGGTATGGTCGAGGTGTCCGGAATAGTCGCGTGGGCGGCGCGATAGTCGGCGTTGTCGAGCGCGCGCTGCATGGCAAGCGCGATCCGGGCCACGGTGAACATGTCGCCCGACATCACCGATTCGAGATCGACGCCCAGGGTCGGGCCGGCGCCGAGTTGCAACAGGCGTCCGGTGATCGGGTGGCCATGCCCCTGCGCCATTTCATTTTCCGGGGTGATCGAGAAGCTCATACCGAGGTCGACGAAGCGCTTGAGCTGCTCGTCAGACAAGTTGTTGCCGTGCACGATGTTGATGTTGTCGCCCAGCAGTCCGGCGGCCTCGAGGCGCTGCCAGCCGTCCGGCGTCCGCGCCGCGCCGCCGCCCTGATGCATGCTGGCGATGAGACCGAACTCCTGGGCGAGCGCGAAGTCGGACAGGGCTACGTCGAGCGTCGAATAATGCGGGCCGAGAATTGCCAGCCCGAGCGTCACCAGGCCGTCGTTGGCCGGCAGGCGGTTCTTGAGCAGGCGCTCCACCTCACGGCGCGGGTGCGGCACTTCCCAGAAAGGCTTCTCGCCCGGCCTGGGATCGGGCTTCGGACTGCCGTGAAAGAACGCGGCGCGAATGCCGGATGCGACCAGACCATCGATAGCCGCGTCGGTATGT